>DOUV01000436.1 GCA_003520455.1 Chloroflexota bacterium
GAGGACTTGACCGATGCTCTAGCCCCCCGGCGTGGGCGGAGGCGGGATCACAATAGTCTGGCCGATCTGGAGTCCGTTGGGATCGACTCCGGGATTGGCGCGCTGGAGATCCTCGAGGCTGACCCCGAAGCGCCGGGCGATGCGATAGAGGATGTCGCCCTCCTGGATGGTGTACGTCTGCGGGCCGGCGGCCGGCGGCTCAACCGTCGCGGTCGGTGGCGGCGTTGCCGTTGCTTCCGCCGTTGGGAGGAGCGTGGCAGGGGGATCACCCGCTGCCACTGTCGGGGTCGTAGCCGGTCGAGCCGTTTCTGTGGGTGCCGTGGTCGCCGCGGGCCGCGGGGGAGCCGTGGGGCTTCCCACCGTCGCCACAGGGGTCTGCAGCCCGAGAGTGCGCGCTCCCACCTCAGGCCGCGACGCGGCGAGTGGCGCCGGGTTGCGAAACGCGCCGCCGATCACGGCGCCCCACAAGGCGCCAACGAGAAGAACAGCAAGGCTGATAATCAGCCGGGTTCGCCAGTGTCGGGTGGTGCGCACCGGAAACTCCTCTTCCTTGTGTCTGGTCCCGCTCACAAGAGGGATAGACTACCCCCTTTAGACGCCACGGGCAACCGGCGGATACGGTGTACGCTGATTTTCAACTCCAATCGAAGCGAGAGGGAGATCGTTTCCGCATCCACCTGCCTTCGGCGAGCTTCTCGCATCCAGGGTCCTCCTCAAGCCGGACCCCCTTGCCGGAGCACTCACACCGCTCGATCGACCCGGCAGTGGTTAGCGCCGCTCTAACAGAGCACTAACGAAGCTCTAACACATGGCTAGCGACACTCTAACGGATTCGTCCTACAGTAAAAAGTGTCTCAACCAGCATAAGACAACGAACTGAAGGAGGTGAGTCTCGATGAGTCTGACTCGTTGGCAACCGTTCCAAGAGATGATGTCGCTGCGGGAGACGATGGATCGTCTCTTCGATGAGGCCCTTGCCTTCCCGCTGACCCGCAACGGCGGGAGCACGGTGCCGCTGGACATCGTCGAGCGCGACAACGAGCTCGTCGTTCACGCCTCGGTCCCGGGCTTTACGCCGGAGCAGATCGATATCAGCGTTCAGGGTGACGTGCTGACCCTGCGGGGCAGCAAAGAAGAGGAGCAGGAGACCAAAGCGGAGAACTACTACTTGCGTGAGCGCCGGTTGGACAGCTTCTATCGCACGGTCCGGCTCCCCGTGAGCATCAATCCCGACAAGGCCGCGGCCGACTATGAGAATGGGGTGCTGACCCTCCACCTGCCCAAGGCGGAGAGCGCCGTCACCAAGAAGATCAAGGTTCAGAGCTAAGCACGTGATGCTGGAGCCGCTCGCGGGTCTCAGCCCCGAGGGCGGCTCCGCAAGAAAGCAAGCGAGAAAAGGAGGTCTTACTCATGAGTGTGAATCGTTGGAATCCTGTACAGGAGATGATGACCTTGCGCGACGCGATGGATCGCCTCTTCCAGGAGAGCTTTGTCCGCATGCCGCGGGCCAATGGCGGGACAGCTGGCCAGTACCTCATCCCGCCGGCTGACGTCTGGGAGAGCGAGGATGAGGTTGTCATCGAGCTGGCACTGCCGGGTGCCGATCCACAGAAGGTGGATGTCACCTTCGAGCAGGATAGCGTTGTCGTCGCCGGGGAGATCGAGCCGCTCCAGGAAGGCAAGAACTGGGTCCTGCGTGAGCGCGCCCATGGGCCCTTCCAGCGCCGCTTTAACCTCAACGTGCCCGTGAACGCGGACAAAGCCGGGGCCAGCTTCCACAATGGCATCCTGACCCTGCACCTGCCGAAGAGCGAGGCCGTCAAGCCACGCAAGATCGCGGTGAAGACCACCTGACGCTTCAAGGCCCTGAAAATCGGTTCATCGTGGGCCCGGTCGCCCTTCAGACCTCAATCAGCACCACAGTCCCGGAGCGCCGACCCGCTGGCAAAAGGGCGGCGCTCCTGTTCGTTGTCAGCGGGCGGGCAACCCCAGTAGCCGTCCCGGTCCAGCCCCTGATCACTGGCCTCCCTACATTAGATAAAGATAAATCGCTCCTATTGGAGGAGCGTGCGCGACTTGCATCTCTCTGCCAGCAGGCCAAGGTGATCCGTGATGCGTGACGCGTGAGGAAACGCATCACGCATCACGCGCCTCCTGTCCGAAGGGGTCCTGGCGGGACCCCTTCTTCCATAGGAGCGAGATAAATAGAAGATAAATAGATCCTCTTTATTCTTTGCCCGCGTGTGGTCCTGGTGATCGATGGCCTGGTCGATTTCTGGCGCCGCTCGCACGTGCCGCAGCAGCAGGCCCAAGAGTCTTTCGCAGCTGCCCCACACTCCTAACGATTACAGGAGTTCCGCGGGAGGTGTTGGGGGGTGGCAGCGCTGCGTACCAGCCCCCACCCAAAGCTGCTCTTCGTGGAGTGAGGGAGAGGCACACCGCGCGTCTCGCTCCCCCCACCGCGTCAGTCGTGTCAGTGACAGGACGTAGGGAGGGGAACAGCGGTGTGCCGTCTGGAGTGGGGCCGACCGCTCTGGGAGCGCGGGCGTCCCGCCCGC
>DOUV01000855.1 GCA_003520455.1 Chloroflexota bacterium
AGGGCCGCCAGCGCCAGGATCAGAAACCCGAGCAGCCCCGATGGAAGCAGCAGGAAGAATTCAAGCTCGCTGGCCGCGTTAATGACCATCCGCGAGAGGATGGTGTTGGAAATTCCACGCCCGGCGATGGCAAGGCTGTTCGTCGCGACCGGGCCGTACAGCGACAGGAGCAGGTAAAGGCTAACACCCAGCGGGACCAGCGCCACGTTGCGACGAGCGCGCCCCGCCAGCCAGGCCACCAGGGGCGTGGCGAGCGCGAACACCCCCGCCATCAGCAAGCGCCACCAGCCGTCGGGGAGTCCGCTCAGACTCCAGAGGAGCAGCGTGCCAGGGGCCGTCGCGACGGCGATGACTGTCCAACGCAGGCGCGAGCGCGGCGCGGCGATGGATGCGATGAACCAGGCCAGACTGAAGAAGATCAGGGCGACGACGATCACGGGCGGTTTGATAAAGGCGATAATGTACCCAATCCCCAAAATGGTGCCGGGCACCGCTGCACCCAGGTTGGACCCCAAATCCAGGGCCTCACGCCCGGCAAACGCCCGCCGAACCACAAGGTAGGCAATGATCATCCCCGCCACCACGGCCACGGGCGTCGCCACCGCCGAGAGGAAGGTCGTGGCCATGATCGCCGCTAACCCGCGCGTGAACGCTGCCTGGTAATTCACCAGGGCCGGGGTGTAATCGATTCCCCAAAGTTTCGTAAATGAGCCGACAAGAATCGAGACGTAGAGCATCAGAACCAGCAGCACGACCAGTCCGGTCGCGATCAAGAACGGGTAGCGCAGAAACGGTTCCTTCAGGCTCAAAACGCCCCCGGTTGGTTTGCCGGTGACGGCAACGTACGAGCGGCGGCTGACCCAGTAGCGCTGTACGAGAAAGACGACCAGCGTGGGGATCAGCAGGACGAGCGAAAGGGCGGCGCCTTTTTGCTGGTCGTACTGCCCGTTCACGGCCAGGAATATTTCCGCCGAGAGCACTGTGGTGTTCCCGGCAATCAGCAGTGGATTCCCCAGGTCGGCCAGCGACTCGACGAAGAGGAGCAGGAACGAGCCGGCAATCCCGGGGATCAGCAACGGGAGGGTCACGGTCCGCAGGATGTGCAGCCGCGACGCCCCCAGGCTCTGGGCAGCCTCCTCCAGCGCGGGATCGATTCGCTCTAGCATGCCGCGCAAGATCAGGTAGGCCACCGAGAAGAAGGTGATGCTCTGGACGAAGACCAGGCCGTCCATGCCGTAGATATCGTTGATGCCCCGCCCAACGGAGATGTGCAGCAGGTTGGACGTGATCAGGCCGCTGCGGCCGAAGAGCAGGATCGCCGCGATCGCGATGGCAAACGGTGGCGAGATGGTCGGAATCAGTGCGAGGACGTGGAGCAGGCGCGGGAACGGTGGACGACAGCGCACCATCGTGAAGGCGAAGATGAATCCGACCAGCGTCGATCCGGTGGCAGTGAAAATGCCCATCGTCAGTGTGTCGCGCAGCACCTGCCACTGATAGGCTCGATAGTAGGGATCGATGAACTGGGCGAAGTACTTCAGGCTGAGGGCGCCCGTCGCCGGGTCGAAAAATCCCTGCCAGATCACCCGCAGCAACGGGTAGAGGACGAACGTAACGATGAAGGCTCCGGCCACCAGCAGACCGAGCGCCAGCGTTGGATCGCGGGCGATCAAGTTAAACTGGCGTAGCGTTTGCGTCAGGCCCGCCCGAGTGCGCCGGCGCCAACTCGCGCTGGCCGCCTCGCTGGCGAGTGGAAGCGTCTTCTGCACAGATGGTATCCTGCGTCGAGCCTGCTGTGTGCTGCGTGATTGGTGAGTTCACCCAGCACACAGCAGGCAGCATGCGTTTACTACTTCAGGTTGTCGGCGCCGGCAATTTCGTTGGTGAACTTGTCCACGAAAGCTTTTTTGTTGCCGCCACAGTACTCGAAATTGTAGTTGATGAGGTTGACCTCCAACAGCTCGGGGCGCGAGGGCTTGGCATCCTTGACCGTGGGGGCCTGGAACGCATTGTACTTGGGGCCCAGTTCTTGGGTAGCCGGCTCCAAGGCCCAATCGTACCACTTCTTGGCGGCGTCCAGGTGGCTGGCGCCCTTGACGATCCCCATGCCGCCGATCTCGTAGCCCGTGCCCTCCTTGGGGAAGGTCAGCTTGAGCGGGGCACCCTTTTCTTGCTCGGCGACGATATCGTGGGAGAAAACGATGCCGACGGCACCTTCACCCTGGCCGACGAACTTCGCGGGCGCGGCACCCGACTTGGTGAACTGGGCCACGTTGCCGGCGTACTGGCGCAGATACTCCCAGCCAGCCTCCTCGCCCCTCATCTGAATCACCGTACAAAGCGCGGTGTAGCTTGTGCCGGAACTCGAGGGGTGCGCGACGAAAATTTGCCCCTTGAACTCCGGTTTCAGTAGGTCGTCCCACGAGGCCGGGGCCTCGACGCCCGAATGCGCTTTCAGCCAGTTCTCGTTGGTGGCAAAACCGAGCGAGCCCACGTAAATGCCGCTGTAGTAGTTGTCGGGGTCCTGGTAGAGCTCGGGCTTGAGCAGGTTCGCCGCGTTGGGCGACTTGTACTGTTCGAGCAGCCCTTCTTTCTTGGCCGCGACGAAGCTGTCGATTGGACCGCCCCACCAGATGTCAAACTGAGGGTTGTCCTTCTCGTTGCGCAGCCGGGTGAGCGCCTCGCCACTCGAGAGGCGCACGAAGTTGATGGTGATCCCCTGATGCGACTTCTCGAATTCGGCCTTCATGCCCTCGCACCACTCCACCTGCGGCGTGCAGAGCACGTTCAGCTCAGTGCTGGCGGCTGGCGCCGCGCCCGGCACGCCGCTGCAGCTAACCAGAACCAGCACGAGCAGGGAAGCAAGCACCACCCCTGGAACAGCAAGACGACGATTCATTGTCTCTCCTCCTTTGTTGGAGTTGGAAAAGGGAGGCAACCGGCAGGCCACTGGGTTGACCCATCTCGCAACGAGCATACGCGGCGTGGAAATGCATCCGCTCGTCGGCCAGCCGCGGAGTGACAGCGACCGGCTAGTCCGCCAATACTATCACGATCTTCCGCTGGACGCTAGAGGGGTGGGTCACCAGTTCTGGCGCCTTGTTTGTCTGCTTCGCGCTTCCATGTTAGGCTCTCGTGCCCGCTCGTCCAGGCGGACCAGGAAGAGTCCGACGCGTCCATGAAGCGCATCACAGTTGCCGCCATTCTTGCTGCTACAATGCTCCTCGCCGGGTGCAGCCCGCGCCCGCCCGCGCCACCTGCGACGGAGCCACCGACGCGCCAGGCTGTTGCTACGCCGCGTCCCACCTTCACCTTGCGTCCGATCCCGAGCGCCACCGCCGCCCCGCTCCCTTCAGCCACGGCCACGGTGCCACCATTCCTGCCGACGCCCGACTATCTGGCCACTCCGCCTGATCGGCCACCCAGCCCGGCGCGCACAACGCGCCATAAGACGTACCCTGTTGGGGCCTACGAGTTCATCCACGACCAATTCCGGGTGCCGCCGCCGCTCGGCCCTGTCCCGGATGAGTACGTCGCCGGCTTGCCCGGGGTCGCGCCCGGGCTCTGCCCGCTGACTGGCGAGCCACCGGAGGAGGCGGCGAACCTGACGGCACGGCCAATCGATATTCGGGTGGACAACTCGGCACAGTCCCGCCCGCAACTCGGACTTGGCCGGGCGGATGTCGTCTGGGAGACGCTGGCCGAGGGCGGTATCACCCGCTTCACCGCCACCTACCAGTGCCGCCAGCCGGAGACGGTTGGGCCCGTGCGCAGCGCGCGCCTCATTGACCTGCAGTTGACGCCGATGCTCGACGCGCTTCTGGTGCACGTGGGTGCGGCGCAGCAGGTCACGGACATGATCTGGGCGTCGCCCTTTGCCCCCCACGACATCGACGAGTGGGGCGGTGATGCCGCCTTCTACCGGGTGGCCCAGGCGCCCGTTTCCTGGCTGCGGACCTACACGACCGGCCAGCTCATCGCGAAGGTCGCTGAGGCGCACGGGGTCCGCCAGGCTGAGCATTCCGTGCGGGGCTGGCGCTTCAGCGCTGCCGTGCCGCCGAACGCCACCGGCGCGGCGACAAAACTCACCATTCCGTACACGCCCGGCACCTCGTCGGTGGTCAGTTACATCTACGCCGCCGCCGGCGGCCGCTACCTGCGCTTCCAGGG
Organism: Chloroflexota bacterium; assembly: GCA_003520455.1. The sequence continues at coordinate 4,171 of DOUV01000855.1, forward strand.
CAACGTTCCCCACCTCGACCGTGCCACCGGCCGACAACTCGCTGCCGACAACGTGCTCGTGCTCTTCGCGCGCGAGACGGTGACCCCGATCGTCGAGGACAAACTCGGCAACCGCTCGTTGCACTACGATCTGGGTGGCGAGGGCCGGGGGCTGCTCTTCCGCGACGGCCAATTCTGGGAGGCGCCCTGGCGTCGGGAGGGCGAGAATGTCCTCGTCCGCATTGTCGGCACCAACGGCGAGCCGATTCCGCTCAAGCCCGGCCAAAGCTGGGTCCAGATCGTTCGCGATACGATGGAAGTCGCCTGGAAGTAGAGGATTGCACAGTGGAGCGCAGCGCTGTGCAAGCGAGGACAGACGTCACCTCGCACTCCGCTCAGCCGTGGCAGACGGAGCCGCCGCTGAACCGATGCGAGCCCGAAGTGGCCCACCGTGACCCGGACGCGGCAACGCCGGTGCTTACCATCGATCGGTGGCGAGCACGGCCCGCAGCACCCCGGGCGAAAATTGGACCAAAATCTCATCGCCTTCGACGCGAAAGGGAGTCGCGAGCCGCGCGTCGGGCGACCAGTCACGGGCGGTCTCGACGGGAATGTGCTGGCCGGCTACCACAATCTCGAACTGTCTCCCCCACTCATCGGCCCCTCGGATGAAATTGAAGGCCCAGCGCGCCGGGCGCGTCGTCGCCAACTCGAAGTCGGCGGCGGTGGGCCAGGAGAAATACGTGGCCTCTCGCTCGTCCTGTGGCCGGCGGGTGAGGTTGCCATTCCCCGCTGCCTGCACGGCCTCCACGAGCAGCCGCGCGCCGATCTCGGCGCTGCGCCGGTTGACCTCGGTCCCGGAGATTCCCACGGGCAACTCGAACGCCTCTTGAGCGACGATGTCGCCGCTGTCGATACCTGCATCCATCAGGTGGACGGTGACACCCGTGCGGCGCTCCCCGTGCCGGAAGACCCAGAAGATCGGGGCCGGGCCGCGGTAGGCTGGCAGCAGCGAGGGGTGAATGTTGAGCGCCCCTGCCGGAGGAATGGCCAGGAGGGCCGGCGGCAGGATCGCCGGGAAGCAGGCCACACAGATGGCCGTCGGCGCCAGGTTGCGCGCCAGGGTAAGGACCGCCGGATCGCCCAAACGGCCAACCTGGTAGATCGGGATGCCTTGCTCCCAGGCCAGGTGGATGATAGTCCGCTCGGCAAAGGGGGTCACCAGGGGCAGGTCCGACGCGACCGGAACTGGACGAACCGGGCGAACAGGTGGCGTTTCGGGCATGAGCGGCCGCAGCGCGGGTACGAGCACGGCGGCGACCGGGATGCCGGCCGCCAGGAGCGCGGCGAGGGGCGGCAGCGAGAAGGCGCCGGCCATGCCCATGAACAGCACTCGTGGGCTGTCGGAGGCACCTGGTTTGCTAGACTTGACATCGAGGCCGCGGATGCTATCGTTTGCCAATAGACTCTCCTGAGACACTGTGCACGGAATCCGAGTGACGGCTGAATGGGGCTGTTGGTAGCCCGCCGGGTTCGTCACTCGGCCAGAAAGGGAACCCTCCTATGGCCCGCATGGTGAAGTGCGTCAAAATTGGACGCGAGCTTCCTGGGTTGGACCGGCCGCCGTTCCCCGGGGAACTGGGCCAGCGCATCTTCGAGAATGTCTCGAACCAGGCCTGGCAGATGTGGCAGGAGCACAGCATCCTCCTGATCAACCACTATGGCCTCAGCATGGGCAACCCGCAGGATCGCGATCTCCTGATGCAAGAGATGGAGCAATTCTTCTTCGGCGAGGGCGCCCAGATGCCGGAAGGTTGGATCCCGGAAGGGCAAAAGGGTGGCGCCGCTCCGCAAAAAGGTGGCGGCTACGCACCACCGCAGAAAAAATGAGAGCTCCTGGCGCGATTCTCTTCGTCGCTTGCTACGAGTTGGGCCACCAACCGCTCAGCCTGGCCTCCCCAATGGGGATGCTGGCCCAGGCCGGCTACCGGCCGGTGGCCGTTGACACGGCGGTCGAGCGGCTCGACTCCGAGCAGGTGCGCCAGGCGCGCTTCGTGGCTATCTCCGTCCCGATGCACACCGCCATGCGCCTGGGCCAGCGGGTTGCTGAGCGCGTGCGCGCCCTCAACCCGGACGCCCACATTTGTTTCTACGGCCTCTACGCCGTTCTGAACGCCGACAAGCTCCTCGTCCGCTGGGCCGACTCCGTCATCGGCGGCGAGTTCGAGCAGCCCCTGCTCGAGCTTGTCCAGCGGTTGGCGCGCGGCGAGCCTGCCCACGGCCCAGGGGTCGGTGTGCCCGGCCAGCCTGCACAGCCCTATCTCCGGCGCATTCCCTTCGCGCCCCCGCTCCGCACCGCCTTGCCGCCCCTGGAGCGCTACGCCCACCTGGAACGCAACGGACAGCACAGCCTGGCCGGCTACGTCGAGGCCAGCCGCGGCTGTCTCCACACCTGCCTCCACTGTCCAATCACCCCGGTCTACCGGGGACGCTTCTTCGTCGTGCCCTTCGAGGTGGTGCTGGAGGACATCCACACCCAGGTGGCCATGGGCGCCCGCCACATCACCTTCGGCGACCCCGATTTCTTCAACGGCCCAGGCCACTCCATGCGGATCGTCCGGGCGCTGCACGCCGAGTTCCCCGGGGTGACCTTCGACGCCACGATCAAGATCGAGCACATCCTGGAGCGCCGCGCGCTCTTCCCCGAACTGGCCGAGTTGGGTTGTGCCTTCGTGGTCTCGGCGGTGGAATCGCTGAGTGATGAGGTGTTGGCGCGGCTCGCCAAGGGGCACACCCGCGCCGATGTGGAGGCGGCGCTCGATATCCTGGAGGCCTCCGGCATTCCGCTGCGGCCGTCGCTGGTGGCCTTCACGCCCTGGACCACGATGGAGGGCTACCTCGAGGTCTTGACCTTCGTCGAGTCACACAGGCTGATTCAGCACATCGATCCGGTGCAGTACACGATCCGCCTGCTCGTGCCGCCCGGCTCTGCCCTGCTCGACCAGCCCGGCACGGCCGCGTGGCTCGGCCCGCTCGACGCCGAGGCCTTCACCTACCGCTGGGAGCACCCCGACCCGCGCATGGATGACCTCTACCGCGAGGTCTCGGCCCTGGTGGAGCGCGCCACGCGCGGCGGCTGGCCTACGGAGCGGACTTTCGAAGCCATCAAGATGCTCGCCTTCGAGGCCGCCGGCCAGCCACTCCCCGAACCGAGTCTGGCGATCCCCGCCCTCAAGGCCCCAGCTCCGCGCCTGACCGAGAGTTGGTTCTGCTGAGCGGAACCCACCGCGGATCAGGTTGATCCGCTCACGACCGAATGATAAATGATGAATGCTCTACTCGCTCATCATTCATCATTCCAAAACTCATCGTTCTTCACCCTCTCCGGCGAGCGCCAGGATTCGCCGTCGAATATCATCTGACAACCTCATACCTGAGTCCGCCAGCCGATCCACCAGTGGCTCGATGCGCTCAGTGATCCCCGCCGCTTTTGCTTCGAGTAGCACTTTGAGAGTACCCTAAACTGTCAAACCAGCAGCCTGCGCGACACGTCGGGCCAGGGCGTCATCCAAAAGAATGATATGGTCCGGGTTCTCCAAAGCCAGTGCCATCGCAGCCAATTCACCCGGTCCCAAATCCGACGCAAGCCACTCTGAGGGTACGGAGCGCGGCTCCACATGATGCAACCAAGAGTAGGCGTCCGGGTCGGGTACGTCGTAGCCCCTTTGGCGGCCTTGCTGCAATTCAAGCGCCACGGCGGAGGGAATCCAGACCTCACCAAACAATCGCTCTAACCAATCCAGCACCCCAACACGATGGAGGTAAACCAAAGGTGAGGTGTCGCTGATAGCCTCAGGCATTCCCGGCCTCCAGGTCGCGGAGTTCGGCCTCGAACGGGAAGACCTTGTAGCGACCCAGAGTCAGGAGGCACTCGACTCGCGACATACCGGCCAATTCGGCGGCACGACCGGATGAGAGCCTTCCAAGCTCGTACAGCTTGACGGCTGCCAACACAGGCAACTCGCGTGCAAAGGTGGCTTCGTCAGTTTTTTCGGCCAGGAGCACCTTTTCTGGCACGTTGACTACAACTTGTCGAGTTTCCATCACTTGTACCTCCCACTTGCTGCCGTGCCGACAGTAGAGATCACTGAATGACAGCCAGGCCGGGATCGCCGCCCACAACTGGATTGATCACCGGCAACTCCTCATCAATCCGGAATCGGAGGCGGCGGTGGGCCTCCCGCAGCGCCCCCTCGACCTCTTCGGGGCGCTCACCACGGGCGAAGATGAAGCCCAGGTAGCTGGCGCCCTCGGGGAGCGGCACCAGGCGATGATCGATCCGGGCAGTGATCTCGACCCCTTCGACCCCCGGCACCGCCCCGGCCTCCTCGATTCCCTCGACGCAGCGTAGGATGCCGGCCCCCGGAATCGGAATCATCATCACCCCGCCGGCCGAGCCCACCCGGCTGAGGCTCTCGACCTCGAAGCCGAAGGCCTGGCGCAGGATCAACTCCTCCAGCGACATGTCCGTCCCGAAACGAAGTGTCTGGGAGCAGAGGCCCCCGATCGAGCGGCCCGCCACCTCCAGCATGAAGGGTCCCCGCTCGTTGACGCGCAGCTCGGCGTGGACTGGGCCGGTCCGCAGCCCAAGGGCAGCGGCCGCCGCCGAGGCGCATTCAACGATGGCCGCCTGGACCGCCCCGGGCAGGCGCGAAGGGGTAACGTAGATCGTCTCCTCGAAGAAGGGACCTTCGAGCGGATCGGGCTTGTCGAAGAGGGCCAGCACCTTCAGACCGTGCCCGGTCAGCAGCCCCTCGAGGGCGACCTCCCTGCCCGGGATGTACTCCTCGACCAGGACACCGGTGGTGCCGGGAGCGAAGCCCAGCGAGCGCAGCAGGCGGACGGTGCGCGTGAAGGCGGCGACGAACTCTTCGGCGCTGTCGGCGCGGATCACCCCGCGGCTGCCGGAGAGCACCTGAGGCTTGACGACGCAGGGGTAGCGCACCTGCGCGGCCAGCG
>DOUV01000264.1:0-4435 GCA_003520455.1 Chloroflexota bacterium
GGCGACACGCGCCGCGGCCAACTCCGGCCGGCGGCCGCGCGGCGTATGGCAATCGCTCGCCAGCAGATGCACCAGGTTGGCCTCAAGCAGTTGCTCGGCGGTTGCCCGTACGTCCTTGCCAAACAGTCCGGTCAGGCTATGCCCGGTGACCTGCAGCATGATCCCCCGTGAGACGAGGTCCATGAGGCGCTCCGGCTGCGCTTGCACCGCCTGGTAGCGCTCCACGTGCGCCAGAATCGGGCGGTAGCCGCGTACCTGGAGCTGAAAGAGAGCCGCCTCGGTGAACTGCGGCCAGAGGCTGAAGGGGAGTTCGACCAGGACGTAGCGCGAGCTACTGAGTCTCAACACCGTTCCGGCATCCACTCGGGCAGCGAGTCCAGGATCGATGAGTGCCTCCATACCCGCCACCACTTTTATGTCGAGGCCAGCCTGGCGCACGCGCCGGTTCAACTGTGCCACCAGGAAAGGAACCAGGATGCGAGGCGGCTTCGGACCCTGCCAACCGACGTCGTGCGGGGTTGCCGCCATCACGGTGATCCCGTCCTCGGCGGCGATCCGCACCATCTCGAGGCTGGTCTTCCAGTCTGGCGGCCCATCGTCAACGGCGGGCAGAATGTGACAGTGGAGGTCGATCACCTCAATAGTACCCCTGGAGTTTGGGGTCGAGCTTCACGTTGGTCAACGCGGTACCGACCAGGCGCGCGCGCACCTGGTCGAGGAGAGTTTTCGCCTGAGCGGCTTGATCGCGCTTGGTCTTGCCCGCCTGGATCACCAGCAAGACCCCATCCACCTGCGATGCCAATACCGCGGCGTCGGTCACAACGACGACCGGCGGGGCATCAAACAGGACAATGTCTGCCCGGGCAGTCAGCGCCTCGATGATCGTGCGCAACTGCGGTGCGGCGAGAAGCTCGGCGGGGTTGGGCGGCTTCGGGCCGCTGGCGAGCAGCCAGAGCCCCTCGATTTCGGTGGCTTGCAGCGGCGGTGCCGACTGGAGGGCGGGATCCATGAACATGGTCGTCACCCCCGGCTCCTGGTCGAGGCCGAACAGTTCGTGCTGGCTCGGACGCCGCAGGTCGGTATCCACGACGATCGTCTTCTTACCGGCCTGGGCCATCGTCACCGCCAGATTCGCGAGCATGGTACTCTTGCCCTCGCCGGGGCCTGGTGAGGTAATCACCAGACTGCGCAACGGGCCGGTGAGACTGGCGAACTCGAGGTTCGTGCGCAGGCTGCGATAGGCCTCACTCACCGGCGAGCGCGGATCGGTCAGGGTAATCAGAGCGGCACGGCCCTGGATCGTCATGACAGCCTCGAGGAAAAGGACGAATGATGAACAATGATTACGAGAGCGCCGGTCAAGGCGTCAGACTTCCGAAGTCTCGGAAGACTTCGAAAGTCTCCGGCCACGCATCCACCGCGACGCCTTGACCGATGTTCTAGACGGTCGCAATGGCGCTTCAATTTATCGTCCTGCGTTCATCTTTCATCGTTTCGAGAGTCCAGCTCACGAGCGGCTCAATCCCAGACGACGGCGCTCGTGCGCCTCGCGGGTCGCTTGAGCCTCCAACGCCGGGTCGCCGGGCGGGATGGCGCCCAACACCATCAGGTCGCCGATGTAGCGACGGACGTCATCGCGGCTCTTAATGGTGTCGTCCAGAAATTCGAGCACCAGGACGAGCAACCCGCCCACCAGGGCGCCCAGGAGTCCCGCGGCAACGGCATTGATCTTGGGCTTGGGCGCAATCTGGGAGGCCCAACTGGCCGGCTCGAGGATGCTCACATCCACGCGCTCCTCGCGCTTCTGTTCCAGATTGAACTGGGCGATATCATCCACAAACTGTTCCGCCACTGCATTGGCAATCCCAATGGCCACCTCAGGATCACTATCCTGGGCATCAAGCTGCATCGTCAAATTCTCTTCAATCGGGCTGACAGTGATCTTGTCGCGCAGCGAACCGGGGCTGATATCGAGTTTCTGACTGTCCACAACCCGCTGGGCCATCGGGGTGGACTTGATCTGCTGGGCATAGTTGCGCATCACCTGCTTCACGGTTTGCTGAAGGCCCCAATCCAGTCGGCCGGGCGTCACATTGATCAGTACCGAGGCCCGATAGACGGGCGTCTGGCGCATGCTCCAGGCGTAGGCACTCCCGGCAGCAATGACCGCCATCAGGACAACGATCCAGCCGCGCCGCACGATAATCCGCCAGTACTCACGAAGTTCCATCGCCTTCCCTCCGTTGTCGGTGGCGAGTGCCCATTGTATCACGGTGAGCCGCCGCCCCCAAGCGCGCCTTCCTGGAGACTGAAGACGAGAGCCTCCTGATCCAGGCACGGCTTGCTCACCAGAAGTCCTCACGCGGTGATGTGCCCTCGCGTGGGGGCGCGTGCGCCGGGCCGAAATCGCACACGCATCACGATCCTTCGCGAGCAACCGATGCAAGGATCAGCAAATCCGCTCGCCAACCTCTTCTCTCTCAACTCCCCGCGACCGCCCTACTTGCGCGGAATCTCCGCCAGGACCGGCCCCGCGATCTGCTCGGCCTCCAGCCGCGTCCGCACACTGTCGTCGAGATAATCCAACAAGAAAGCCAGCATGATGGCGGCAATCGCGGCCAAAATCAGTCGCAGGGGAATGTCCAACCGCGCCCGCAGGCTCGCCGGAATGGGGTAGGGACCTCCCTGGTCGATCAACGTGAGGTTGACGTCACTGCCCCAGAGTTGACTAGCCAGGGCGACCAGATCGCTCTGAACGGCCTCCGCGACCGCGTCGCCGAGCACCGTGGCCTGGTCGGGCGTCGCCGCCGCGACCGTTACGTTGAGGATTCGATGCTGCTTCTCCGCGCGAGTCGCCGCAACGATCGTCCCAGGGGCGATGCGGGCGCCATCCGGCAGATGCGTGCGGACCAGGTCGGCGAAGCGGCTACTTGGAAGAATCTCGGTGAGGTCGTCCGCCACGTACTCACTGGCCTGGACGGCACCCAGGCGCGGGTCCTCATTCATCCGCTCAGCCGGCATCGGCAGGAAGCTAACCGACAGCTTGAGGTCGTAGCCGTAGCTCGGGGCCGGGGCATGGTAGGTTGCGAGGGAGAGCAGCCCCACCAGCAGAGGAAGCAGCACGATGAGCCACCCGAAACGCCACACGATGCGGCCATAGGCGCGCAGTTCCATCCTAGGCTGGCTCCTCCACTGGGGCAACCGGAGCTGCCACCGGCTGGTAACCCGCCTTCTCGCTCATCAGGCTCTCAATATGGGCCGCGAGCCGGCTCTTGAAATGCGCGCTGTCAAAGGCGCGGGCATGCGCCCGGATGGCGTGCGGGTCAAGCCGCACAGCATCCAGCCGCCGAACGGCGTCGGCGAGCGCCTGGGGCGTGGGCTCAGTGAAGAACGTGCCAGTGTGGCCATCAACGACCGTATCGAGCGCGCCCCCGCCCGCGTACGCGACCACCGGCCGCCCGGCCGCCTGAGCTTCGAGCGGCGCGATCCCGAAATCCTCCTCACCTGGGAAGATGAAGGCGCGCGCTCGCGCCATCCACCGCGGCAGCTCGGCATCACTCAAGCGACCGACAAAGCGGATGTTCGGCCCGGCCATCGCCTCGAGGGCCGCCCGATCCCGCCCCTCACCGCTGATAACCAGCGGCCGCTCCAGCAGGTTGAACGTACGCACGGCCAGATCGATCCGCTTGTACGGAACGAGCCGGGAGACGATAAAGTAGTAATCCGCGACCTCACCTGCGATCTGGAAGCGGTCCGTCTCCACCGGTGGATAGATCACCACCGACTCGCGCCGGTAGAATTTGGCGATCCGCTCCTGGATGGCTCGCGAGATCGCAACGAAATGATCGGGCCGCTGAGCGGCAAGCTGATCCCAGGCCCGGAGCGCCGTCATCACCGGCAACATCGTCCGCGCAGCGAGGCCCACACCCTCACGCTCCACATAGCCATGGAAGCCCCACAAGAACCGGGTCGGCGTCAGGCAGTAACAGAGGTGCGTGGTCCCGGGCGGGGTGACGAGACCGTGGCAAAAGCCGCTCTTGTTACTGATCACAAGGTCGTAGCCAGAGAAGTCAAAATGCTCGAAAGCCAGGGGATAGAGTGGGGTGTAGGCCTGGTGGTGGCGGTAAATGCCAGGCAGCCGATCCATGAACGAGGTGTAGATCTCCCACCTGCGCATCACCGGCGGCATCGCGGCCCGGTCGTAGATTGAGGTGTAGACTGGCGCGTCGGGGAACAGCGCCTTCAGCGCCATCAGCACATTCTCGGCTCCCCCGATCTGGTTGAGCCAGTCATGAACCAGTGCAACCTTCAAGCTGTGGCCTCCAGGTTACAGGCCCAATGGGTGCCGGTTGAAGCCAGGATCCTTCCAACGACGGCTTCCACCTTGCATCCTGTTCGTCTTTCACCTGCAAGGATGATGTGTTGATATGATCCT
>DOUV01000264.1:4647-6058 GCA_003520455.1 Chloroflexota bacterium
TACCAATTCACCAACAGGATCTTGATATTTCTGTACAAGTGATGCGTACGCATCACTTGTACAGAAAGTGTGATACGCCATCCCTGCAAGGGGGTACCCGGCCGGACAGCCAACGTCGTCAACATATACGGCGCGCAAAAATCTGCTCCCCAGCCGGGGAGCGGCCGCAATTCTACCACAGGACCCGGCACCCAACAAAAAAGCGGCCCTCCCTTGATTGGGCCGCATCTGGAAGAGCGGGTAACGGGATTCGAACCCGTGCTCGCAGCTTGGGAAGCTGATGTGCTCCCCCGCCCACTGCCGCGAACACAAGATATTGTATCCGTCTCACCGTGCCCTGCAAGCCATCTAGTGGTTATGCGTCGCGCCCCCACGGCCCGACAACATCCTGACAACATGCGCCGGCGCAGCATAAAGAAAGGTTAATATATTATGTCAAGAAGTGCCGCGGGCGAAGGCTCGATGGTCAAGCGCTCGGATGGTCGCGGTAGTGTACCCATTTTGGTTGAAATTCGCGACGGGCTTCCAACGCTTCGTGCGTACGGAATTTCGCCCCACTGCGGTTCCGTTCCCCGACCATCGAGGCGCTTGGAGTCGGCCATTGCGGCCGATAGAGGTGCGGTTTCAGGGACAACGTCCCATTGGACTCGAGTCGGTTTGCCGAGACCGAATTCAACCGAGATCGGTACACTACCGCGGTGTATGGCGTATTGATGCTTGTGACAAAACATGGTAGAGTGTTGGCGCATGTGACGAAGCGCTTGGTTCGACGCATCAGGGGCTCCGACGCGCACCGCAAGGCACCACTGCCACACCACGGCGGGAGCGCGGACACCGCCGCGATGTTGCTATACGAGTCGAGAAGGAGAAATTGGGAATGAAATATCGAGTATTAATTGAACAGGATGAAGATGGGGTCTTTGTCGCTGAAGTACCCTCTCTGCCCGGTTGCATTTCTCAAGGACAAACTCGCTCCGAGGCTCTAGATAACATCAAAGAAGCAATCGCAGGCTACCTTGAGAGTTTAGAAGCTCATAACGAACCTGTTCCGCCTCCTATCTCCGAGGAGATTGTGGAAGTTTCAGCGTGAGTGAATTGCCTCGAATCTCCGGACGCGAAGTAGTCAAGGCACTAAAGAAGATTGGCTACGAACAAGACCGGCAGCGAGGTAGCCACATAATACTCAGGCAAACAGATTCTCCCCACAGGCGCGTGACTGTGCCAGATCACAAAGAAGTGGCGAAAGGAACACTGCGGGCAATCATTCGTGAAGTTGGTCTGACAGTTGATGAGTTCAGAGATTTGTTATGACTAGAGCGCATTCAGAAAAGCGGGGAACGAATCCAACACCCCTTCAGCCGAGCCATGGGCGAACACCTGCTCCCGCTGGATCGCCAGATCCGGCGGCCAC
>DOUV01000581.1:0-4409 GCA_003520455.1 Chloroflexota bacterium
CTGGCGCTGACCGCCGGAGAGCTGACCCGGCACGGCATTCAGGCGGTCGCCCAGCCCAACCAGCTCGAGCAGCTGGACTGCCCGCTCCCGGCGCTGCCGACCCCCGACGCCATGCCCCTGCATGGGGACCTCGACATTTTCCAGTGCCGTCAGCGTGGGCAGCAAGTTGTGGAGTTGGAAGACGAAGCCCACCGTCTTGGCGCGGAAGGCATCTACATTCTTGAGCCGCGCCAGGTTCTCGCCGGCCACCCAGACCTCGCCCTTGGTCGGTTGGTCCAGCGCACCGAGCATGTTGAGCAGGGTGCTCTTGCCGCACCCGCTCGGTCCCATGACGGCGACCAGCTCACCCCGTAGCACCGACAGGTTGACCCCATCCAGTGCCCGCACGGCCGTCTCGCCACTGCCGTAGATTTTGGTCAGGTTGGTGGTGCGGATCAGTTCTTCAGTCATCGCGACTCGTTCACCTGCCGTAAATGCGTTCGAACGGTGAACGGCGGAGCGTTCGAGCGTCCGAACGGGCTAACGGGGGTCATTTCACCCGGATGTTGACGAACGCCGTCATGCCCCAGCGCAGCGCGGGGTCGAGATCGGCGGCATCGACGGTAACAGTGTAGTTGGTGCTGCCTTTTTCAGTCGTGCTCATCGGCGCGATGCGGGTGATCGAGCCCTGGAAGGTCCGCCCCGGCAGAGCGTCGAAGGTCACCTCCACGGGCATGCCCACTTGCAGGCGGGTTACGTCGGTCTCGCGCAGGTCGGTCGTTTCCACACGCATCTGCCGGGTGTCGCCCAGCACGAGCACGGGCTGGCCCGGCGTGCTCAACTCGCCGGGCCGGACGAAGACAGTGCCGACCTGGCCGGCGAAGGGTGCGATGACCTGGGTCTGCTGGAGTGGCGCCTTGGCTGCGAGCAGCGCCGCCTGGGCGGACTGCACCCGCGCTTCCGCCATCGCCTTATCTTCGGCTGTCGCGCCGTCCGTCAGCGCCTTCAACCCGGCCGCAGCGCGCGCCGCCTGAGCCTGCGCCGCCTGCACGCCGGCCTCGGCGGCAGAGACCCGCGCCTGAGCCTGGCGCACCTCCGCCTGAGTAGCGGCCAGGTCGGCGGCACTCGCCCCCTTCTGCGCTTCCTCGTAGCGCGCCTTCGCGGCTAGATAGGCGTTGGTCGCCTGTTGGAGCTGCAGCGACTGGGGCAGGGCCGCGACATCGTCGCGCCACTTCACCTGGTCGTAGGCCGCCTGGGCCTGCTCGAGGGCCGCCTGGGCGTTGGCCAGATCAGCCTGCGCCGCGATGATCAGCTTCTCGTCGGGCCCCTCCCGAACTTTCTGCAGGTGGGCTTGCGCCGCGGCTACCGCCTCGTTCGCCTGGAGCACATCGGCCTGGGCCAGAACCACATTGGCCTGAGCTGTTGCCACCTCGGCCTGGGCCGCATCGACCTGTGCCGGAGTCGCCCCGGCCAGCACCTTGTCCCGAGCCGCCTCGGCCTCCGCCAGAGCAGCCGCTGCGACGTCGACCTGGCTCTGCAAGATACCGTTATCCAGCTCGACCAGCAGAGTCCCGGCATCAACCTGATCCCCTTCCGCGATGTGGATGGCGCGAATGGTGCCACCCGCGGCCGGACTGAGGCTGGCCCAACTCACGGGCACCAATTTCCCCGAGGCCCAGATCACATTTTCCAGGTCCGCCTCGGGCGTCGCCGCGGAGGGAGCGTTGGCGGTCCCCTGCGGAGCGACGACGTTGGTGTAGACCCACCAGCCACCAGCCAGGACGGCGATGATCCCCAGAATGATCACGATACGTTTCATGCTTTCCTCTCCTTGCGAGAACGGCTACTCGTACCGCAAGGCCTCTACAGGTTGAAGGCGAGTGGCCCGCCAGGCCGGATACGCGCCGCCGATCAGCCCTACCAGCAGCGTCATACCAATCGCCCAGGCGAAGGTCTGCACATCCCACCGAGCCAACAGCACTGCATTGGCGACCGGCGCCCTCGCGAGCAGCGAGAGCAGCACGACCCCCATCACCGAGCCGATCAGGCCAGACAGGAGGCAAAGCAACAGGCTCTCCTGCACAATTTGTTCGAGGATCTGCTCGCCACGCCAGCCCAGCGCGCGCAGGGTGCCGATCTCACGCGTGCGCTCATAGATCGACATGATCATCGTATTTGCGACGACGATCCCGCCGACCAATAGCGCCAGCACGCTGATGGCGTCGGTGAAGACCTTCATCTCATTGATATCATTGGTGTTCTGGGCGAACTCGCTGCTGAGGCTGGCCCGCGCCTCCGGGAAACGGTGCTCGATCGTCGCACGCACCTGGGCAGCATCCGCCGGATTCGTGACATCCACGAAGATAAAGCTGACCGAACGCGGCCGGTTCAACAGCCGTTGCGCCTCTCGCAGCGCCAGGAGGCCACCGCCCTCCTCGTAGCTCACCCCGGTCTCGTAGATCCCCACCACCCTGTAATGGTTGTTGTAGAGGGTGAGAGTGCTCCCCACCGACAGTTTGTAGTTCTTGGAGGCCGTCTTGCCTACCAGGATTTCGTTGGGCCGGCGCACGTAGCGTCCGTCCATGAGTTTGTAGTGGCCCAGGGCGGCACTGTTGGGATCGAGCCCCTGGAGGATGAACAGGGGGAGATCGGGCGTCATCACGAACCCCAACACAACCGGACTGACCGTCTTGACCTGCGGCATGCCCCGAATCTGGGAGACCAGCCGTTCGTCCAGGCTGCTCAGGCTCATATCGGGCACGTCCCGCTGCATCACAGTGATGTTGCCCGCGCCTCCGCTCCCCGCGAGGTTGTTGAGCTGGTCGATAAGCCCCTTCGTCATGCCACCCAGCATCACCAGCGTCGCGACCCCGATCCCGATGCCGGTGGCCGAGATGAGGGTGCGATTGCGTCGCCGCCACAGGTTGCGGAAGCTCTGGCTCCCCACACGGCTCAACCAGCCGTGACTCTCACCAAGGCTTCCGCCTTCGTAGCGCAGGGCCTCCACTGGCTGCAAGTTGGCCGCCTTCCAGGCCGGATACGCCCCGCCGACCAGTCCGAGACAGAGAGCCGTCACCATCCCCTCCAGCACGATCTGCAAGGAGTAGACGCCTTCCAGAAAAGCGCCCACGCCGGGAATCTGAGCCACGAGCTCGGTCAACCCCACGCCGAGCGCGACGCCGACCACCCCACCACCCAGGCTGAGTACGATCGACTCGCCCAAGATCAGCTCCATCACCCGCCAGCGGCTCCAGCCGACCGCCCGCAGCGTCCCGATCTCGCGGGTGCGCTCCAGCACGCTCATGACCATAGCGTTCATCATGCCGAGCCCGCCGATCAGAATGGCGATGCCGGCGATGCCCCACGCGTAGGCGCGGAGGAGGCCCGTCCACTCCTGGCTGGCGCCATACTCACTCGCCTTGCTGACGGTGAATTCCTTGCTTAACGATTCGATCCGCTGCATCACCTGATCGATATTGGCATTCGGACGCAAGCCCACCTGGAACAGGCTGACCTTGCGCGCCTTTTGGGCGATGCTCTGCGCGTCGCCCAGGGTGACAACGCCGCCCGATTCCTCCATCCCCTGGCCGGTTTCATAGACGCCGACGATCTGATAGGGGACACCGTAGACGCGCAGAGCATCGCCGACACCCTTTTTCAAAGCATCGGCCCCCCGGCGACCGATGGCGATCTGTTTCGGACCGGTGACCGGCTTGCCTTCCACAATGCGATAATGCTGGATCGAGACGCTCCCGGGCTCGTAGCCGAAGATGAGAAAAAAGGGGAAGTCCTCGGCCACAATCCAGGTGAAGACGCCCGGCTCGACTCGGGCAACCCCCGGAACGGCCTGGAGTCGCAGGGCCATGTCTTCGTCCAGGCTGCTGTAGGCGATATCGATGGCGTTGGCCTGGCTCACCAGCAGGTCATTGCTGCTGCCGAGCACGCTGCCGTAGTTCTGGATCATCCCCTGCGCCATGGCACCCAGCGCAACCACGGCCGCCACACCGATGGCGATACCCAACAGTGTCAGCAGGGTGCGCGTGCGGCGACGCCAGAGGTTCTTGATAATCACGGTTCCGCCTCCAGTGATAGCCGAGCATGGCTACTCAAAGCCTGAATACTATCTTATCCTGCTCCTGGTCAATCGCAAAAGCTTTGGGAAACGTCACGTGCAGCGCCCCTCGCCACGATAGCTTTCGCGCATCAGGGGATGACGTTCAGCGTGCTCACCCTCATTCAACTCTCGCGGCCGGGTTCTTTCTAAGCGCACAGGCAATTTTTAGCCGAGGCTAAATATAGAGCCTGGTGCTCGCGTTTGTCAAGGGGAGCAGAGTCCCGTTGAATCCGATGATGAGTTCATACGATCCTGTTGGCGAATTGGTACAAGTCGCGGGTGCCCGTTTGTAGTGCGCGCTTCAGCGCGCGAAAGC
>DOUV01000581.1:4519-7570 GCA_003520455.1 Chloroflexota bacterium
GGTACGCGTGGCGGGGCGCCTGTTGGTAGTGCGCACTACGAGCCGCTCGCCCTCCCGGAAGGCGATTTCGCCACCAGTATCTTCATACTTCTGTAAAAGTGGCACGGACGCACCACTTTTACAGAAAGTGGGATACGCCATCTCGAATCCAGATTGCAGCAGTTCCCGCGCCTGCGCGAACTCCAGTCACGCCGGGTCTCAGCAGGCGCTTCCCATTCGGAACCACTCTAGCATATGGGCAATTTGCTCCTCATAGCCCACCCGCAGGGTGAAAGCGGTGTCGCGCTCGAGCGCGGTCCGTCCATCGAGATGCCCCAGGCGCGTGAGCCGGTGGCGCCGGTCGTGCCAATCATCGAGGATACTCTATGCCTCCTCCCAACCCCCTGCTGAGAACTCTTGCCACCCAAGACTAATTGTCCCCGCCACCGGCTCTGTTGCACCTTACATCTGTCGTCCTTTCACCGGTCAATCCGCATCAGGTGCAACGAATGCGCACCCTGTTGGCAACCAGGGAGAATTCGCCACCATGAACAGCGTGCTCTCCTCCTCTGGAAAGTTGACGATGCTTCGAACCTCCATAATACTTCCAGGGTGCAGCCACTCCTCATGATCACCCCTGGAAGCGCTTCCAACGAGGCCGGAAGAAACCATGGCAGAGAGTATTGTCGCAACTGAACGCACCCTGATTGTCTTGTTAATCGTCATCTCGACCGTCGCGATTGCCGTACGGCGAATCCGCCTTCCGTACACGGTCGCGCTCGTGTTGAGCGGGCTGGCCATTGCGATCTTTCAACCGTTCCCACGGTTTGCGCTGACCTCAGACGTGATCTTGTCCATCTTTATCCCGCCGATCGTATTCAACGCTGCCTTTCACTTGGATCTCGATGAGCTGCGCGACAATGTCGGCCCAATTCTCGTTCTGGCAGTTGTCGGGGTCGTCATCTCAACCCTGATCATTGGTGGCATCATCTCCCTGGGAGCCGGTCTGCCGCTGACAATCGCTCTGACATTCGCGGCCCTGATCTCCGCCACTGATCCGGTAGCGGTGATCGCCGTCTTCCGCGAGCTGGGGGTCCCGCGCCGGTTATCACACATCGTGGAGGGCGAAAGCCTGTTCAACGATGGTACTTCAATTGTGCTCTTTGAAATCCTGTTGATCAGTCTGGTGTTGGGGCGCTTTGACTTCCTCCCGAGCCTCTCGAGCTTCTTCTTCGTCACTGTGGGTGGTATGGTGCTCGGAACTGGGGTTGGCTTCGTCATCTCGCAGCTTCTCCGTCGTATCGACGACTACCTGGTCGAAATCACGCTCACCTCCATTACCGCCTACGGCACCTATATCGTTGCCGAAGAGATCGGGATTTCAGGGGTAATTGCCGTGGTGTTGGCCGGGGTGATCATCGGGAACTATGGGGCGCGCATCGGCATGTCGCCGACCACGCGCATCGTGCTGGTTCATTTCTGGGAATACGCAACCTTCATCGCTGATTCGTTCATCTTCCTCCTGATCGGCCTGGCCGTCGACGTGCCCCTGTTGATGAAGAATCTGCCATTGATTGCCTGGGCGATTGGGGCGGTGTTGGTCGGGCGGGCGGCGGTGATCTACGGCCTGGGCACACCGCTCAACCACTTCACCGGCAGGTTGTCGGCACAGTGGCGGCACGTGCTCTTCTGGGGTGGATTACGCGGGGCAATTGCATTAGCGCTGGCCCTCGCCCTGCCGGCAGCCGTGGGCAACTGGCGGAACCCGTTGCGGGCCATGACGTTCGGGGTCGTGCTGTTCACGCTCCTGGTCCAGGGCACCACCATTCAGTGGTTGCTCGGCCGGTTGGGACTGTCGAGCCAACTGCCACGGCGCAAAGAGTACGAGCTTGCCCGAGCGCGCTTGTACGCCACTCAGGCCGCCTGGCGGCGGATCAGACAGCTGAGCCAAGACGGGGTGCTCTCACCATCCGTGTGGAACGAGTTGAACGCTGAGTACCACATGACGGAGGAGCAATTGTCGAACGAGATCCATACACTCTACGAGGAGCGCGAAGAACTCCGGCGCGAGGAGATGCTGGCGGCCCGCAGCGATGCGCTGCGGGCCGAACGGATCGCGCTGCAGGATCTCCTCCGCCAGGGCTTGCTCTCCGAGGGAACCTACCGCGAGCTGGTCGGTGAGGTCGACCGGCGCCGAGAGGCGCTGCGGGATGGAACATAGCCCGTTAAAGGCAGCCCGTCGCTCCTGCAGCGCGGCGATGGTCTACCCGGCGAGAACATTAGGCCACCTCGGTTCGGTTAGCGAGCGGGTCCTTGTACAGCCGGATGACACGGTCGCCCTCACGGGCGAAGGCATCGTCGTGGGTGATCACGACAATCTGCTGCAAGCCGTCGATCTTCCCGATTCGATCGGCGAGTTGGTCCCGCCGGACCTCGTCCAGGAAGGCGGTCGGCTCGTCCAGGAAGAGGGTGCGGATGGCGGATAGTTCCATCAAAAGCGCCATCCGCACGGAGATGGACGCAATCATTTGCTCGCCGCCCGAGAGTTGCATGAAGCTTCGCGAGGCGCTGCCGTGCGTCACTGTGATGCCGTAGTCCCGCTCCCAGGTCAGGCTCAGCGAGGGATCACCCAGGACGTCGCTGAAGATCCGGTCGGCCTGGTACGAGACCGCCTGGACCAACCGGCGGGCAATCACCGGGCCCGCCTGGCGAATGCCGGCGCGCACGAACCCAAGGGCGTCGCTCTGAGCGATGAAACGCTGCCGCTCGGCCTCCTTCTCGTCCAGTCGGGTCTGGACGCGATCGAGCTGTTCCAGCTCTCGCCGCTTCTCCTCCAACTGCTCCTCTCCGCTCACGATCCGGGCGTCAAGCTGAGCCACCGCCTGGCTCGCAGCCTCGTGGGCCTCCCGCGTCTGACGGTGCTGCTCCCGGTCGTAGGCGGCCTCGGCTTCGGCGTGGCGCCCGGCCAGCCCGTCCCGACGGGCAGACGCGGCGATGACGTGCCCCTGCACCGATTCGAGGAGCTGGCGTCGCTCGCCGCTCTCTCCGGCTACCCGCTCGTTGGCGGTGTAC
>DOUV01000280.1 GCA_003520455.1 Chloroflexota bacterium
GGGGGCCGGCGGCAATGCGCTGCAGCGCGCGGTGGGCGGCCCGCCAATCGGCAAACCCGACCGGCGCCAGGACCATCTCTACCTCGTCGCCGCTCGGCGGCTCGCGCAACAGCAGGTCGCAGCTATTCTCGAAAATCGTTGCGTTCATCTTGATCCTCGGCCTCCACCGTGAACCGCGAGGACGCCACGGGTGGGATGTTCGCGTTCCAGGCATCGAGCCGGTGCGGTTGGAAGGATTCTACATTGACCGAATGGACTTGATCAATTCGTGAGGTACCTCTTCCGCCGCTCCCGGCTGAGGTGGCCTCTCATTGGCCTGGATGTGGCCATCCAGGCCGAGCGGTTGAGTAGAGACGGCCCGGTGGGCCGTCTTCCGGTGGGCCGTCTCCTCATGCCACTTTGGCCTGTCCCGACCAGTCTCCAGCTTGCCGGGGAACCGTTTCGATGTTACGCTCCCGGCCGTTTGAACCCTGCCGGCCAGCGCCGGGGCGCGCTGGTGCCGGACCTGTGGAGGAAGGTATGGCGGAATTGTACGAGCGTGCGAAAAAGATCATCGTGGACCGCAAGGTGAAATTTGTGAACCTGCAGTTCACCGACGTCGTCGGGATGGTCAAAAATCAAACGATTCCCGCCGATGAGTTCGACGAGGCGGTCGAGCACGGCGTTTGGTTCGATGGGTCATCGATCGAAGGGTTCGCTCGGATTGCTGAGAGCGATATGTACCTGATGCCCGATCTTTCGACCTTCGAGGTGATCCCTTGGGAGCATGGTGAAAATACCACCGCCCGGGTGATCTGCGATGTGTTTACCCCGAACGGTGAACCCTTTGCCGGTGACCCACGGCATGTGTTGCGGACTGTGCTCAAGCAGGCCGAAGAGATGGGCTTTGTCTACAACACGGGCCCTGAGCCGGAGTTCTTCCTCTTCGAGCGTGATGAGCGCGGCCGGCCCGTGCCGCTGCCGCACGACCAGGCCGGCTACTTCGATGTCTCCACCGACCTGGGCAGCGATATCCGCCGCCAGATGGTCAACGCGCTCGAGGAGATCGGCATCGACGTCGAGGCGCTGCACCACGAGGTGGCCATCGGCCAACACGAGATCGACTTTCGCTATGGTCCGGCGCTGCGCACGGCCGACAATGTGGTGACGCTGCGGGTGACGGTGAAGGCCGTTGCGCAACGCAACGGGCTCTATGCCACGTTCATGCCCAAGCCGGTCGCCGGGATCAACGGCAATGGCATGCACGTCCACCAGAGCTTGAGCGACCTCAAGACGGGCAAGAACGCTTTTGTCGACGGGGCCAACGAGTACGGGTTGAGCGATGTCGCTCTGAGTTTCATCGCCGGCCAGTTGGCCCACGCGCGCAGCTTTGCCGCCGTCGTCGCGCCCACCGTCAACAGCTACAAGCGGCTCGTGCCGGGCTACGAGGCGCCGGTCTACATCTCATGGGCGCGGACGAACCGCTCGGCCCTGATTCGGGTGCCGCGGATCAACCCGCGCCGGCCCCAGAGCAGCCGCATCGAGTTGCGCTGCCCCGATCCCTCCTGCAACCCCTATCTGGCCTTCGCGGTCATCCTGGCGGCCGGCCTGGATGGCGTGCGTCGCGGGTTGAAGGCGCCCGACCCGGCCGAGGAAGATCTGTACCACCTGGACGAGACCCGGCTGGCGGCGCGGCGACTCAAGGTATTGCCCGGGAGTCTCGACGAGGCGCTGGAGGAACTCCAGCGGGATGAGGTGGTGGCGATGGCGCTCGGACCACACGTCTTCGAGCGCTTCATCGAGGCGAAGCGGCAGGAGTGGGATGAGTACCGTCTCTACGTCTCGCAGTGGGAGATCGACCGCTTCCTGCCGGTTTACTGACTGGGCGATCCACACGCCTCGTTCCATCGCCCGGCCGGATAAATCCATAACTGCTTCAGGGATATGGGAGAGCTATCTCTTGATGGCTCTCTCTTGTTCTTTCAATCGCCCCAGGTTCGTGGCGCTCCGCTGCTTTCGAAGAGTGGCATCATTCTATCCCATAATCACTTTCAGCGCGCCAACCAAGAGCGCACCGACGACGACGAGGGCAAGGCTGGACGCCAGCCCCCATTGCCGTTCTTTGAAGCTCAAGTAGGCGAGGTAGAGAAAGCCACCTGCTCCGAAAGCTAACACATTCCCTAGCACGAACGGCGGTAAGTCCTGCCAATAGAGAAAGGTCACCACGAAGCCGGCGATGAGCAAGAGCCAGGTGATGCCGTTACGGATGAGCGCACTGCGCAGTGAGATACCCGCCGCCGTCAACAGAACGATCACGGCGCCTACTTCGGGAATCAGGTGGAGGATCATACCAGCCGAGACCAGCAGCCCCACGACAAAGCTGATGCCGTAGCTCGTTGCAGTTACGGCGCCTTCGAGGAATGAGTGCAACCAGATGCCCAATGTCGCGACCCAAGCCAAACCATGCTGGCCCAGGTAGTCCAGTCCATCGCGAACGACGATGAACAAGACCAGCCCGGCAACCGCCCACAGCCCTGCCGATGCGCCCGCCTGAGGGAAAGCCTCGGGGAATATTTCAAAGATCGCGGCACCGAGAAAAATACCGGCGGACAGCGGCAGCAGCCACGGGAACCGCTGGGCCAGTTCGTGTTCACGCTCCTCAACGCGGTCATCCCTTTCCCTTGTTTGGTTCCGAGCCAGACCAGAGTTCTTTGTCATCCTACTCCTCCGCTGCCAGTCGGACTGTAACTTGAAAACAGGGGCGCAAGAACACAAAATCGGCGCGGACCTCGGGTCCGAGCCGATCCTTTGATGGGGTCTGCTCGCCCAACTCGGCGTTTTCTTCTTGCCCCGGCCCGCTCGCATCGCGATCCGGAGTTGGTTCACTGGCGCCGGTGATGGTTCCGCGCTCTGAGAGAGGCGCCGTCGGCCGTTTCTCGGCCGGGCTGGTTCCGCTCAAGCCCTGGGTCTCGCCGCCGCGCGATCCTTCGCCGACGGTGCCGATGCCGGCCGTCGTGCCGCGGTCCGGGATACTGCCACGCCCAGCCGTGGTGTCGTCTTGGGTCGTGTCGGCGAAACCGGTCACCGTGCCGACATCGGTCGCACCCTCGAGGTTCGAATCCGGGTCGAGACGGATGGTTGTTCCGGTTGCGGCGCCGCCCGCAAGATCGGGCGTTCGCCCTGGACCGGCCGTTCCCGGATCGAAATCGGCGCCCGGGGCTGGCAGACCGCCCTGGAGACCGCCCGCGCTCGATTCGGGTTCCCCTTCGTCGAGGTCCGGTGTCGGTCCCAGTCCTGCCACGTCCGGACCGAGGCCAATGTCTTCGCGATCAGCCTCACCCCTCAACGGCAGGGTATCTGCTTCGGGTACATGCTCACCCTCGGAGGCAGGCGCGGTGCGATCGGCCTCAGTCCCCGCGGCCACCTGTTGTGCCTCCCGTCCCACTCCGAGCGGCCCGACTCGCGGACTCGCGCCCATCGGCCGACACCTCAAACCTTGCAATACCTGTGCCAGAGGGTCAACCAATCATCCGCACAGGGGAGACTCGCCGGCGGTCGCTCGGGCCGAACAGTGACGACCGGCAACAGAGGGAGGGCCTGACAACAAGCGCGGCGTGCATGAATCTCACGCACGCCGCGCCCTGAGCAAGCGGTGGGAATCGCGCTATCGCGCCTCGGGGTTGAGCGGGGGCTCAGCCCTACCTTCCGTGTTGGACGGGAACTGAAGGTTTAATCCGGATCGGCTGGCGTTCGTGACTCGATTCGCCGGGGCCGGCCAAACAGCTCGGCCACCCTGGCGAAGATTTCATGGCGGCTCTCTTGCCACACGTGAATCATCGCCGGGAGCGCCGAGACCACGATGACGATGGCAATCACAATCAGGAAGTAGCGCTCGATCACCGCAGCCGGCAGGACTCGGCCGAGGGTGAAACCGGCCAGGGTCACGCCGATCGCCCAGAGAAGGCCACCAAGCAGATTAAACGTCAAAAAGCGGCGGTATTCCATCTCGACCGCCCCGGCGACAATCGGGGCGAAGGTGCGGATGAAGGGCATGAAGCGGGCCAGTACGATGGTTTTCCCACCATGCTTCTCGTAGAACTCTTTGGCTCTCAGCAGATTCCTGCGCCGGAAGAGCAGCGATTCCTCGCGGTTGAAAATCCGCGGGCCGGTCTTGTGGCCGAACCAGTATCCGACCTGATCACCCAGGACGGCGGCGACGAACAGGAGGGGAATCAACAGGAAAATGTTGAGCGCGCCGCGCGAGGCCAGCAAGCCCGCTGTGAGTAGTAAGCTGTCTCCCGGGAGAAAGAAGCCGAAAAACAACCCCGACTCGGCAAAAATGATGGCGAAGAGGCCAACGTAGCCGAAGGTCTCGATGAGTTGGACGAGGTCAAAATGCATGGTTGCTCTCCGCGATTGGCGGTGGATAGTCGGGCCCGGCAGGCGAACCAGCGGCAGGCTGGGTTTACAAGAGACGGGCAAACCTCTTTACCGGTTCGAAGTACAAGCCGACAGTGTAGAAGGATCTGACGTCCACGTCAACCCGTACGATTTTGTGTTTTGATCAAACGAGGGGCGACGCAGCTGCCGTCGTGGGCCGCCGGGTTGGGAGGGCCGGCCGTAGGATCGGGTCCTCCCTCGAGAGGGATGTGCGTCGCACCTCGCCGACCTGGTCGTTCTTCACAGATCAGGTTTCATTTCTCGCCCCGCGCGCCCCCGGTCTCGGGCAGCAGCAGCGGTGGCCCGAGCAGGTCCGGCGCCAGATCAGCGACCGTTCGCGGAAGCACAAAGACCT
>DOUV01000774.1 GCA_003520455.1 Chloroflexota bacterium
GAGCGCGTCCCGCTCGCACACGCCACACACCCTATTCCATATGAACGAAAAGGGAAGATGAAAGGGACGTCGGGTGGTAAAATCGATTCAGCTGGTAATTGCCGATGACCATGCTGTCATGCGCGAGGGGTTGGCAACGTTGTTGGAGGATGAAGCGGACTTGAAGGTCGTGGGCCAGGCCGGAACTGGCCGCGAGGCCGTGGCCCTGGTTCGCCAGTATCGACCGGACGTCGTTCTGATGGACATCACGATGCCGGACATGACCGGACTGGAAGCGACGCGCCTGATTACGACCGACCTGCCCGAGGTCAAAGTCCTCATTCTCACCATGCACGAGGAAGAGGCCTTCTTCTTCGAAGCCTTGCGGGCCGGTGCGGCCGGCTACATCCTCAAGGGGGTCCAAAGTGAGGAATTGTTCAACGCCATTCGAGCTGTGGACGAGGGGGGTGTCTACCTTCCCGCCAAACTCGCCGGGACCCTGGTGCAGGATTATCTGGAGCGCCATCCTCAGCCACCCTTGGACGACCCTCTCACCTCCCGTGAACGTGAGATTGTGACCCTGATCGCTCAAGGGTTAACCAACCGCGAAATCGCCGAGCGGCTCACCCTGAGCATCAACACGGTCAAAACCCACCGCCTCCACATCTACCAGAAACTGGACCTCCGCGACCGTGCCGGCCTGATCGACTACGCCCTCCGGCGTGGGCTGCTCCTCTCTTGAAGCCCCCACCCACCAGGCCGCCGACTGAGCTCTGCGCCCCTGGGTGTGCTTCAAAACAGGCCGGGTCGTCCCGCAGGGTTCAACGATGATGCGTTCATATTTCTGTACAAGTGGCGCGTACGCGCCACTTGTACAGAAAGTGAGATCCACCATAGGGTTCAACCGCTCGTGACGGATCAAGCCCCTGGAAGTATTGCCTTCCAGGGGCTGACTACTCACCAAGCTTTCGGTTCAGGCCGCGGCGTTCAGTTCTCGACTACCGCCCTATTTCACGACCAGCTTCCCCACCATACCTGCTTCCTTGTGGCCGGGGATCTCGCAGGCAAACTCGTAGGTTCCCGGTTTATCTACCCGAAAGACCTCCGACGCACTTTTGCCGACCGCGGTGTGAATGTGGACCACGCCCTTCTCGGCCATCTCGGACATCTCCGACATTTCCTCGGGATCCATCTCACCCATAGCCTTGGGGTCCTGCACCGCCAAAATGGTAGCCGGCATCTCGTCGATGGCGATCTCGTGCGGAAGCTTGCCCGCGTTGTGGAACACCAGGCGAACTTGCTTTCCTGCCGGGATCGTCACCGTCGCCGGTTCGAAGCCCCACTCCTGGCCGGTCACATCGATTGTCTGGTCCACGGCAGTGGTCCCATCGTCCATCGGGAACTGGGCCTCTCCTTGGTGCCCAGCCTTCTCACCGGCCTCGTGACTGGTCTGCTCCAGAGACGCCGCCGATGCCGGCTCTGTGGTCGATCCGCGCGAACCGCACGCAGTCACCAACAACGCCAGGACGAACACGCTCAGAATGAATAGACCTTTCTTCCACATCTCGACCTCTCTCCTTTCTCCGACCGACCCACGTGCTGTGGGACTGTCCCTGATTGCTCCCCTTCTGTTCGATTTCACTCCCAGTATATCGAACGCCGCCGGCCACCGCATCCCTGGTCCAGGTGATTCCATCACGAAAAAGACACCATCTCGAGATGGTGTCTTTTGGTGAGACGGAGCAGGTTGATTCAGGGTCGGCCGGCTTCCCGTCGCACCTGCCCGGATCGAGCCGGGTCAAAACCCGCGGGGAGCGGGGACCTACTCGCTTCCCGGTTCGTCAACTGTGATCAGCCCTTTGCGAATCGCATACTTGATCAGCTCGCTCCGGTTGTGCAGGTCCAGCTTGTCCATAACGTTTTGGCGGTGGGTCTGGACCGTGTTGGCGCTAATCACCAGCCTCTCGGCGATCTCACGCGTGGTGAGCCCCTCGGCAATAAGGGTCAAAACCTCGCGCTCCCGGGAAGTCAGTTCATCGTAGCCCTCCTGCTCGGATGAGAGGCGGCTCAGGTAATCGGACATCAACTTCCGAGCCATCGTGGGGTACAGATACACCCCACCCTGGTACACAGCCCGGATACCGCTCAACAATTCGTCGGACGAAGCCCCTTTCAGCACGTACCCGGAGGCTCCAGCCTGCAAGACCCGGAAGAAAAACTCGTCGCCTTCGTGCATGGTCAGGACAAGAACCTGCGTCTCGGGCAGGGTGGCCCGGAGTTGGCGGGTGGCTGCGAGCCCGCTCATGCGCGGCATAGTGATATCCATCAGAACAACGTCAGGCTTGAGCTCGCGGGCCTTCTCGTACGCTTCCAACCCATCGCTCGCCTGGCCAACGACCTCGATATCTGGCTCCGCCTCGAGCAGCAGGCAGATTCCTTCCCGCATCACGACGTGATCGTCGGCGACGAGAACTCGAATCGGTCTCACGGCGCACCCTCCTCGAACAATGGCACCTCGACTTCAATCCTTGTCCCCTGCCCCGGCCGGCTGGCGATTCGCGTCTGGCCCCCGATCAGGGACGCCCGCTCCCGTATTCCGATCAAACCCAGTCCGTGGGTACCATCCCGAGCCGGCTGTACGGCGTCTGGGTTGAATCCTTTCCCATCGTCTTCGATGACGAGGCGAATCTGCCCGTCGTGCCGCGCCAGGGAGATGCTCACCCAAGTGGCGCCGGCGTGGCGAGCCACATTTCCGATGGCTTCCTGCGCGATCCGAAACAGTACCGTTTCCACCGTTCCCGAAAGCCGGTTCGTCTGCAGATCCCTGGCCTGAACTTCGTAATCAACCCCGAGGGCGTCCAGGCGGTTCTCGGCACACCAGCGGATCGCCGAGACCAGACCGAGTTCGTCCAGTGCCCCGGGCCGCAGGTCGGCAATGAGACGGCGGATGTCGGTGACAGTCTGTTTGATCAGATCTTGCGTCCGTCCGAGACGCACGCGCACGTCCGAAGCTTCGGCCGGCAGGCTGCGTTGGACGGCCTCCAGACTGATGACCAGCGAGGACAGCACTTGCCCCGTCCCGTCGTGCAATTCCCGGGCAATTCGCTTCCGCTCTTCTTCCTGCACCGTGATCACCCGCGCCAGGAGTTGGCGCCGGACGGCCTCCTGCTCCCGCAGGGCCTCGTTGAGCGTCTCCAACTCCTGAGTCCGCTGCAGGACCCGATCTTCGAGTTCGTCATTCCAGGCCTGGATCTCGCGGAACGAAGCCCCCAACCGGCGGCGCATGCTTTCCAGATTCTGGGCCAACAGCCCGATTTCGCCCCCTTCGCCGATGGCAATGGGCTGATCCAGGTCGCCGCCGGCGATGCGTTGGGCGGCCTGAGTCAGGTTGTTCACTGGCCGCACCAGTTGACGCGCGCCAACCAACGTCGCACCCAGTACCGCGATTAACGAGAGACTTCCCAGAAGCAGGATACCGTTGCGCAATCGGTGCACCGGTGCCAGGGTTTCGGCCGCATCGCCCCCGACGGTCACCCCCCAGGGCACCAGGGTCAGTGGGACGAAGGCCATAATGTGGTGTTGGTGATCCTTATTGAGCGGGACGCTCTGCACCGTTGAGCGCCGCGCCGCCAACATGTGTCGGTAGAAGTCCTGGTGCTCGCCTGGCACCAGGAAGTACCCTGGCGCGGTCGACGCCACGATCAGACCCTCTTCGTTGACGATGAGAGCATGGCCGGTGTGCCCCAGTTGTTGCGCCTTCGTGATGGGTTCCTGGATGCCGGGGCTTGTCAGGTCGATCAGACCGGCCAGGAGGGACATCACGTGACCAGCCTTGTTCCAAATTGGAACGACCACCGCCACGGCAGGTCGGCCGGTGCGCTGGTCCACGAAAGGTACAGAAACTTGACGCTGGCCCGTGGCCAGGGCGCGCTGGATGTAGGGCTCGGCGGACCAGTCGGCCCCGTGCGGCGACAAATTGTAAGGTTCTGTCAGGACGACGTGCCCGGTCTCATCCAGGAAGGCAACACCCAGGGACAGGGTACCGATCCGGCCATAGGCATGCGCCAACATGTGGGTCTCGGCCGCAAAGTTAGACGCGTGCGGATCGAAGGGTGCAAAGTCGGTGGCTTTCTCCAATTCATAGAAGGCCCGGTTGAAGAGCCCATCGATCTCCGAAGCAGCCATCTCGGCAATGACCAGGCGCTCCTGCAGAATGCGGTCGGTGCTATCGTCGATCGCCTGGAGGCTGAGCAGGCTGAAGATTCCGAAAAGTAGCAGAAAACCCCCGGTCAGTACCAGGGCCAACCGTGGCCAGAGCCCCCACTCGTTGAACGGCTTGATTCCTATAGGGAGAACCTCGGGCCACGATCCCAAGCGATCAGACAGTCCTCGCAACATCGGTGTATCGGTCCCTTTGCCAGGCCGGCAACAAATCTCTCTCAGCAGCCAGCCCCCTGCCCCCGAGTTGCAGGCACTCAACGATCCTACTCGGGGAGCGCACCACACCTGGTACGCGCGTGGGTCGCCTCCACCAACCGCTCTGAATTTCGGTGAGCAGACCGTTACAGCGTTCTGGCCTGCCAGGGAACGAGCTGCATAGATTCTTTTTGGGCAGTCTCGCATCATTGTAGGCCACTTTCCCCGACGAAAAAAGGGAGCCGTGCGAGCCCCTCGCCAGGGGCCCGGGCACAAATCGCCTGAGGCAGTGGCCACGAACGCCCCACGAGAAGGCTGCAGTCCGACGAGGTTGCAATCCCTCGACAGCCGTAATCACCCTCCCAGGCCTGCAATATCACCCCAGCAAGGTGAAGGCACTCGCCGCTGTCTATGTTACAGTGAGGGTGTCGACACGATGGTCTGGTCAATGAAATAGGGCTCGTCGCTCGTTGTACTCAAGCACACGCCCGGTCGCACCCGCCTCGAGCCTGATCCTGTCTTCCGTGCCGAACTGGGTACAAGCGAAATGGACGAACGGAGGGGAGAGGCTATGCGAATCACAATGGAGCGAGACCTGTGTACGACGGTGTTGCCCGCCTGCGAGGAATGCTTTGCAACGTTTGTGCTCCACGATTGCTACCCCGATCGGGCCTGCATCACCGAGGTTGTCGATGACGGTCAGGCAGAGGTCACCCTGACCCTCAGGTACGAGGGCCATGAGGAGACCCTGGTGATCACAGACGAGAACCGAGAGTTGCTTGCCTATGAGGGCTGGTCCCAGTTTGTCCATACGGCTCCAGCGTTTGCCCACGTTCAGGACCAACAGCCGCACGGCTGAGTCGTCCGCAGCGGGTAGCACGACCCGACCTTCAGTCTACACGGGTATCAAGCTGTTTGCACGCCGTTCCAGACAGATCTAGAAACGCGTCTCAGGCCTGCTGGCAGGCCATACTGTTCCCCGGCACAAGACCAGTGCGGAGCGAAAAATGGCGAAGAATCAAGTTGAAGCCGTCCCAGAAACAGTGGAAGTCACGCGGCGACGATTCCTCAAGGCGCTCGCAGCCGCCGGCGCCGGCACTGCCTTAGCAGGGTCGTTCGTGGTCGAGCGCACAGAGGCAGATTCACAGACCGGTAGCCAGGAGGCCGAGCGGCAGTGGGCCATGGTGATCGACCTGCGGCGCTGTGACGGGTGCGAAAAGTGTGCCAAGGCATGTAAGAAAACCCACTACCTGGGCGAAGATCAGGACTGGATTAAGGTCTACACTCGGCTCAACGCGGCCGGCGAGGAATATCATATGCCTCGCCTGTGCATGCACTGCGAGAACCCACCCTGCGTCAGGGTCTGTCCCGTTGGTGCGACGTTCAAGAACGCGGAAGGCGTGGTCCTGGTCGATCAGAACAAGTGCATTGGTTGCCGCACCTGTATGGCAGCCTGCCCCTACGAGGCCCGCTACTTCAACTGGCACGAACCACCCCCCGTACCGAGCATCCTTCATCAACCCATGCCCGAGTTTCCGGTACCGCAACAGAAAGGCACAGTGGGAAAGTGCATCCTCTGCGTCCACAACACCTCGGTGGGCAAACTACCGGCCTGCGTTGAGGCCTGCACGATGGAGGCGCTGTACATCGGCGACCTGGAGGCCGACGTGGCAACCAACAGTCGCGAAACCGTCAAACTGTCGAAGTTCCTCCGAGAGAACGACGCCGTCCGGTTTCGAGAGGAACTCGGCACCGAGCCGCGCGTGTATTACATCCCCGGTCACGGCCAGGATCTGGATTTCTAGCCGCATTGATATGGTCGCTTCTTGAGGAGGCAGATTATGACCCATGAGGAGGATCGTCGTCTGGAAGATGTACGGGAGGCCGCGCTGCGCCCCCTTGCGCCCAGCGGCCGGCGCTTTTGGGCGCTGATGGCCGGGCTGGGGCTGTTGGCTGGCTGGGGTGTGGTGGCCTACATCACCCAACTGGTCAAGGGTTTAGGAGTGGCAGGCTACTCAGATAAAGCCTTCTGGGGGATCTACGAAGCGAATCTGGTCGCCTTCATCGGAGTGAGTTACGGCGGCGCGCTGGTGTCGGCCATCCTGCGCCTGACCCAGGCCAAATGGCGCGCGCCCATCACGCGCATGGCCGAGGCCATGGCGTTGTTCTCCCTCCTGATCGGGGCGCTCTTCGCGATCGTTCACCTGGGCCGGCCGGATCGCATCTGGCGCATGGTCGTCACCCCCAACATCAGCTCGCCGATTATCTGGGACTTCGTCGCCGTCATGATGTACTTGGGTGCTACTCTCATCTTCCTGTTCCTGCCGCTGATCCCCGATATCGCGGTTCTCCGCGACCGATTTCAGCAGCAGGGCGGCTGGCGGGCCCGCCTGTACCGCGGGCTCGCGCTCAACTGGCGGGGTCTGCCACGGCAGGTTCGTCTGCTCGAGCGGGGGATGACAACGGTTGCCATTCTGATTATCCCGATCGCCGTGATCGTTCACTCGGTGCTGAGTTGGGCCTTCGCCGTGACCGGGCGACCTGGCTGGCACAGCACGATCTTCGCGCCCTACTTTGTCGTGGCAGCCCTCTATTCGGGCGTGGCTCTGGTCATCCTCGTGGTCGCCGGTTTCCGCCAAGGGTACGGGCTCGAGCGCTACATCACCCTCAAGCATTTCCAGAATTTGGCGTACCTGATGCTGACGCTTGACCTGCTCTACCTGTACTTCACCTTCACCGAGTTGCTCACCGAAGGCTACGTCATGACTGAGGATATCGTGCCGGTGCTCGAAGCCTTGCTTGTCGGCCAGTATGCACTGTTCTTCTGGCTCTTTATCCTCGGCGGCGGAATTCTGCCACTCCTCCTCGTGGCGGTCCCCAAAACCCGAACGATTCCTGGCATCGTCGTCGCGTCGACCCTCGTGGTGGCCGGCATGTGGTTGAAGCGGCTTCTCATCGTCGTACCTGCCGTTGCCCATCCGCTCATTCACCAGGTCGTCGCCGGGGCCTGGGGCGCCTTCCGCCCCACCTGGGTGGCAATCGGGATTACGGTCGGGGCTGCGGCAGCCATCCCACTCTTGCTGATGCTGTTCTTCAAGTTCTTCCCAATCCTGGCCATCTACGAGATGGAGGAGATCGCCGCGGAGGAAGTCCACTACGCCGTGACATCACCGCGCCCCGCTGGCGGTATGCTATCAGAAGGAGGGGTAACCCAATGAAAAAACTCGCGCTTGTTCTCATCGCCCTCGTCCTGGTCACAGCAGGAGTCACCGTGGCTGGGGCAAATCCGGCCTTCGCCGATGGGCCGTCGAAGGCCGTGTCAACCAAATTGACGCTGAATGGCGTCGCCGAAACGCAGACCAAGGGGTGGCTGTCGGTCAGTGCAACCCTCACGACCGATGACGGCCAGCCTTTGAGCAATCGTCTCGTGACTTTCTCTCGGCAGGTCGACTTCTTTGGCTCCCGTGAGATCTCCCTCGGCACGGCGACCACCGACGCAACCGGTGAGGCGGTGCTTGTGTATCAGCCCGCCCAAGACGGGAGGCAAGAGGTCAAGGCGAACTTTCGTGGCGACGAGGGCTACGCCGGTGCCGAGACGAGTAACACCATTGAGGTCAGCGAGGCGATAGAGCGCTTCGAACCACAGCCGGCATTGCCGCTTGCCTCGGTCCGCAAGTGGCTGACAGCAGGTGTCGCCATTCTGGTGGTGGCAGTCTGCGCCGTTTTGTTCGGGGTATTCGCGACCACCCTGTGGGGAGTCTGGATCGCCGGCCGTTCCCTGGAATCTGTTCGCCAAACCGCGCCGCAACCGGCAACCCCGGCCGTCGAGTCATCCCACTAGGAGGTGCCGACCGGTAGACCCAATCTCGATGTCCGCCGATCCATAGCCAGACTTCCTGTTGATTCTATCATCGTCGCTCATATTGGTGTAGCGTGTGCGAGCGCCTCGCGCTCGCACACGCTACACACCCTATTCCATATGAGCGATCATCGTAAAAGGAGGAAAACACTTTATGAAAACCCGTCGCTGGTGGCACACGTTCGCGATGGTAGCAGTTCTGGCGCTCATCCCTGTTCTGGCCGCCTGTCAGTCGGGGCCGGCGGCGGCCCCAGCACAGCCGACCGCCGCACCGCAAGCCGAGAATCTCTTTCTGATGGTCGATATGGTCCAGGGGTCGAAGAACGTCCCGCAGGATCAGAAAGCGCTCAAAAGCTGCGTGTTGACCAGTCGATTCCCGCGCAACTCAGAGATCGTCTGGCGCGCAAGAGTGTTCGACCCGCGCACCGGTGAGTTGATGGACGACAAGGCGCTCAGCAAGGTTGAGGTCCAGCTTGCCAATGGCGAAACCCTCGAGATGGGCTACGGCCATCATCCCAAGGACCCGCCCGGCGAAGCCTTCTGGACTGCCTCGTGGGTCGTGCCCAAGGATCAGGCGACCGGCACACTGAACTACTCTGTCGTCGCCACGAGCGCCGATAGCCGGAGCGGCGAGTTCAAGCCCTTCTCGACCAAACCGTCCCTCCTGACCATCACCGACGAGGTCCTTCCTGACGTGACAGAAGGATAGTCCTTCCGACGAGCTTGAAACCGAGCCGACGTATCGGCACACATTCGGCGGCCCTGGAGCCGCGTTGCGCCAGGGCCGCCCCAAGAACCTGGCCGGCTGAGCTGGACAGGTCCTCCTGAGGAGGTGCAGTGATGCAACCACACACCGCGAGGTGCAACAGCAGTCGTAAACTGCCCCACCAATTGTTCGCATTCGGCCTGCTTCTGCTGCTTGGCATGGCTGGGTTGACCGGCTGTCAGCCAGGAGCCGGAGCCGCCGCCCAACCACTCTCTTCGTCGGACGAGGCCAGGCCCGCGAGGCAGGGCGTGGCTGTGACAGCTGTCCCGACCAGAGAGAAACCGGCCGCCGGCTACTCCGCGAAACTGGAATTCACCCCCCCGCGCGCCGAGGTGGGGTCTACCGTCGAGGTTCATGGCACGGACTACCCCGCCGGCGCCGAGGTGGAGTTGGTCTATTACACGGTCAAGGGCCGATACGAGTTGGAGGGCGGAACTGAATTCGTCGGCCAACGCTACGATGAGCGCTCGCAAGTCCTGGCAACCGTCCGCGCCGACCAGTCCGGGGCAATCAGTTCGGAGTTGGAGGTGCCACTCGACTACGGTGGTTCCCATGACGTACGCGGGCGGGTCAACGGTGAGGAGATTTCCCAGGCGAGCCTGACGATCCAGCCGACGTTTTCACTCACGCCTTCAGAAGGTCCCGTGGGTACCCCTATCGAACTGCGTATCGCCGGCGTGGATTGGCAGAGCAACATCAATACCTGGCACGTCCTCTACGACAATCGCTACTTTGGCTTCATGTCTGCAGTGACGACCCAAGGTGTGGCCGTCGCCCGTTTCCGAGCCGCCGGACCGGTCGGGACGCACGCCATTTCCGTATGGCACAACTCGTTCAACTCGATCCCCTATTTGAACTGGCAGCAAGGCCCCTACAAGGACGTACCGGGTGGCGAATTTACGTTCCGGGTCACCGAGGATGCCGGTCCGCCACCACCGTTGGTCGAAGATTTCTCCGCCACTGACAGTCCCTGGGACTCGAGTGTGCGAGGTCCGGGAGCGCTAACCCTGGAGCTTGACCGTGGGACCGTTGGTCAGCAGACCACCCTGCGCGGTCGTAACCTACCGGCCAATGCAAACTTGAGCGTGCAGTGGTGGACAATGGTCGGCAATCGAGTATCGGCCAGCGGCTTCAGCGAGGAATCGCGTGAACTGGGGAGTGCCCAGACCGGCCCCGACGGCACATTCGCCCAGGAATTGACAATTCCGGATGATCTGGGTGGTCAGCACCGTATCGAGGTCATCATGGGCGATAAGTCGCTCGCCTCGACCGGCCTGGTCATCGAGCCCTCGGTTGCCTCTTTCGGCCCAACTCGCGTGCATGCAGGCGAGGAAATCAAGCTCCATCTGAAAGGGGTCGGCTGGACCACGTACGATAACACCTACACCGTGACCTACGACAATGCCTACATCGGGTATGTCTGCGGGTTTAGCACGAACGGCGATGTCCAGTTCAGTATCACCGCCTCGGGAGCGCCAGGGACCCATATCATTGATCTGTACCCAACCATTTACAAGGGCCAGGATCCAAGACCGCGAGTCTATTCAGTGCCCCAACTCACCTATGCGACCGACCATCCCCAGCGCATTACCCCGGCGATTCGCCTCGCAGTGGAGATCGTCGGGGAGTAGGGCTTTCAAATGCAGATGTTCAGGTGGTCCGCGTACGATCACCGCCCTAAATCGTCGCTCTACGAGTAGCGCTTGACAGGCGTGAGCGGCATCGGAGAGGCCCCGCCCGAGAGGTGCGGGCCTCTTCTTGTTACGACGAAGATTCAAACCGCTCGATCCACGGAACCGCGCCCCGAGCGTGCTGCAAGAACAGCGAATCGGCCCCTCTGGTTGCTCCCGGGCCCTCGGTACAAATATTGCTTTTACCGGGTTGTTACACGTTGCCGCTCACGAACGGACTTGTTAGGATCCTGGCAGGGAGGATTCCTCAACGACCACAATCGATCAAGAGCTGTGTGTGAGGAAGAGATGATCGACGTAAAGGTGGAAAGTGTCCAAGACCTGTTCTTGCACGAGTTATCCGACCTCTATGATGGCACCCAGAAAATAGCGCTGATTCTTCTGCAGTTGGTGAACGAAGTGGATAACGAGCGGGTCAGGAGTGTCTTTCAGGAGCACGAACGAGAGACCATCGAGCAGATCGAGACGGTGGAGCGCTGTTTCGAGATTCTCGGCACCCAGCCCAAGCGGATGATGTGTTGCGGCGTCCACGGGCTCAAAGAGGAGCACCAGAACTTCGTGAAGAATAGTCCCCCCAAAAAGCTCCTGACCATGTTCGATCTGGGTGCGGTGGCCAAGGCTGAACACTACGCGATCGCGTCTTACCGGACTCTCATCGAGAAAGCAAACCTTATGGGTCAGCAGGAATGTACCCGACTCCTCCAGAAGAATCTCGAGCAGGAGGAGGCAATGGCCCGTCGGGTTGAGCAACTCGGGCGCGAGCTCGGCCAACAAACGATCCCAGAGGCGGTGGCAGCACCCGACATGGAAGGTTAGAAGTTCGGGCACCCGGCCGGGGTGACGGCGGAGAACTCGCGGCGGGCCAGGGCAAACGGCTGTTTGCCCCGGCCCGTTCATTATAAATAGGCGGCAGGGGCCTCAGACCGGCGGCGTACGGAAAATCTGCGGCCTGAATCCGCCAGCGTAGAAGCTATTGATACGATACGCCGAAAGAGACCGAAAGGAGGATATCCACACAGGCATCCCCTTTTCACAATGGGTACCATCGGCTCAGTGCTGCGTGGGTCAACGGTCCTCTTGAGGTGCGAGGCTTCTGCCGCTACACTCAGGGCACCACGTGCGGCTGCACAGCCAGGAGCACTGCTCAGGAAGGACCGTCTGGCATGGATGTGGCCCAGCGCTTAGTGCAGCACTTTGAAGAAGATTCTCCGTTTGTCCCATCCCCGCCCACAACAATCGCCGAGACCGGTCTCACCGAAAGCTTTCTCACCGAATTGGTGCTCAAGCTCCTCTACGTCAGGGGGGTCCTTTCCGGATACGAGGCGGCTCGGGAGACGGGCCTGCCATTGTCCGGCATTATTGAGGAGAGCCTCGACGGATTGCGGCGGGAGCATCTCATCGAGGTCCGCGGCGCCGGGCCGGGCCTCTCGACAAGCGGCTATCAGTACGTCATCAGCGAACGCGGCCGGCAACGCGCTCGCGAGGTGATGGCGATCAACGGGTACGTCGGGGTCGCGCCGGTGCCTCTGCCTGCCTATCGGTCGGCGGTCCAGCGCCAGTCGTTGGCCGCCGGCAGCATCAGCGAACGCGACGTGCGGCAGGGCCTGGCCCACCTGGTGCTGCGCGAAGAGGTGCTCCGCCAACTGGGGCCCGCCGTGAACTCGGGGCGCTCGATCTTCTTGTGGGGGCCGACGGGCAACGGAAAAACCGCCGTCGCCGAAGCGATCGGTCGCATCTTGCCCGGGACGATCTACATCCCCCTTGCACTCTTCGTCGGCGGCGCCGTCATCCGGCTCTTTGATCTGCACGCTCACTGGCCGATGGAGAGCCGGAGTACACCCCGCAGCGGGGCTCTCAAGATCGACGGCCGCTGGGCCCGCATCCGCCGGCCCCTCATCGTCGCCGGCGGCGAGCTGACGATGCAAAGTCTGGACCTGGTTTACGATCCCACGACACGGACCCACGAGGCCCCGTTTCAGCTCAAAGCCAACAATGGACTCTTTCTGATTGATGATTTCGGCCGTCAGCAGGTTCGCCCGCGGGATCTCCTGAATCGCTGGATTCTCCCGCTCGAGCGGCGGGTGGATTATCTCACCCTCACCACCGGCAAGCAGATCGAGGTCCCCTTCGATCCCTTGATCCTCTTCTCAACCAACCTTGACCCCGACGACCTGGTTGACGAGGCGTTCTTGCGCCGGATTCGCTACAAGATCTACCTGCCTGATCCGACGTTCAACGAATTTCGTGAGATCTTCAAGCGCCTCTGTCACGCCCGAGGCATCCCCTACGATGACCGCGCGCTCGCCTACCTCGTGCGGGAATATTATCTCAAGCCCAACCGGCGTATCCGGGCCTGCCACGCGCGCGACGTCGTGGACGAACTGGTGGACATCGCCCGTTTCCAGCTCCAGCGGCCCCTGCTCACCAAAGAGCTGATTGACGAAGCCTGCCAATCCTACTTTGTTCGCGCGTGAGTGCGATCGCCCCGGCCAGCAGCACCAACCGTACGGAGCGGGGGAGAGCGAGCCCGGCCAGCGCCCGCTCTGGAATTGCCGCCCTCCACGTCCACGCATTCAGGAAAACAGAGCAAGCGGCTGCCGGAGGTCCGGCAGCCGCTTGCCGAGGGCACCGGTTTAGCGTCCGACTACGCGCACGTTATCGAACTCACCGGTCAGCGTGGCCGTGCCTTCATTCGAGGCAACCAGGCCGATGTCTCCGGCCAGGTAGGCTCCGTCGCGCGTCTGGAAGAGGAGCGTGTCATTGGCTTCGAAGCGAAGATTCTCGCCCACCGCCTCGATAGCCAGGCGATTGCTCGTCAGACCGGACTGGATGGCTGACGACAAGGTCCAATCCTGCAACGTGCGCCAGCCACTGCCCTCCTGGGCGCGGACACGGTAGTTCCCGAACTGGTCGATCTCGAAAAGGTAGAAGTGTTGGGCATCCTGCAGCCGAGCAATCAGGCCCAGGCCTTGCCCGGCCGCCTGCGGCTCCACCCACAGAACATCAGCTTCATAGCGAAAGTTGGTGAACTCGCGCCCGCTCTGAGTCCACCAGATAGTGCCCGGGGCGAAGAGGACAATCTGGTAGCGGCCATTCACCACCATGCCACGCTGCTCAACCGTATCCACCGTGACCCAGCCGGCATCATTGGTGCTGAAATCATCCTGGAAAAGTAGAGGGCCTGGCCCAGGTGCGCCTGGTGGCGTTGGGCTGGGAGCCGCGGGGCCAGTCGCGGTAGGCCCCGGCAGCGCGGGGGCGGTCCGCAAGGGTGTGACGGTGGGCAATAGCACCAGGCGGGGGGTTGGCGTGGCGGCTTCAATCGGACCCGGTGCCTGGCCCCCCCCGGCTGTAGACGCCGACGGAGGGAGACCCAGGCTCACGATCACGTCCACAGCCGTCCCGGTAGGGACCTGGAGACCAGCCCGCGGGTTCTGCTCGAGCACGAGGCTGGAGGGCACTGTCATGTCGTGGGCCTCGCGAATCGTCCCCAGCCGCAGGCCGGCCTGAATCAGTATCGCCTCCGCCACGTCTAACCGTTGGGCATAGAGGTTGGGAATGGTCGCCAACGCCACAGGAGTCGGCTCGAGGGCCAACGTGACACTGATGACGCGACTGGCGGGGGCGAGGGCCCCGGCCGGTGGCTGCTGCGCCAGGATGGTGTTGGGCGGCTGGCTACTCCCACTTTGGGCGCCGGCGATGGCAAGGGTGTAATTATCGCGCCCGGCCAGCACCCGGGCCTCATCGAACTGCAGGCCCGTGACGTCGGGAACGCTGGCAACAGCCACCGGGGGGGTGGTCGGCCGGCGAGCAAGCTGAACCAGGAGTGCGCTGAAGAGACAGAGCAACACAAGCATTGACCCAATCAACGCCGGGACCACCCAACTCGGGCGCTCGCGCCCTGGGGCTGGCACGCGCTCGACAACGGGGACCACGGCGGTCCGCGCTGGCGAGACGCCGGGCGTTG
>DOUV01000696.1 GCA_003520455.1 Chloroflexota bacterium
TCCACGGCGACTCCTTGACCGATGTTCTAGCGCCGCACTTTCAATGCGGAGACGATCATGGCAGCAGGAAACGCACTGGTGACGGGTGGTGCCGGTTTCATTGGGTCGCAGGTCGTCCGTAACCTTCTGGCGCGCGGCTGGCAGGTCACGGTCCTCGACAATCTCAGCATGGGGCGGCGCGAGAACGTCCCCCTCGAGGCCGATCTGGTTGTCGGCGACGTGCTCGATGCCCAGGTGGCCCGGCGCCTCGCGCAGCGGGCGGACGTCATCTTCCACCTGGCCGCGGTCGTCAGCGTGCGCGCCAGCATCGAGCAATTCGTGCAAGATGCCCAGACCAACCTGATGGGAACCCTCACCCTGTTGGAGGCCGCCGCCCGAGCCGGGGTTGGCCGCTTTGTCTACGCCTCCTCGATGGCGGTCTACGCCGACAGCCCGACGCCGACCCCCATCCCGGAGAGCTACCGCACGCAGCCGCTTTCACCCTACGGCATCGCCAAACTCGCTGCAGAGCAATACGTCCACACCCTTGCAGCGCAGTTTGGCTTCGAGAGTGTCGTGCTCCGCTATTTCAACACCTACGGCAGTGGCCAGCGCTTCACGCCCTACGTTGGGGTGATCACGATTTTCTGCCAGCGGCTACTGGCCGGCTTGCCGCCGACCATCTTCGGGGACGGCGAGCAGCGGCGCGACTTCGTGCACGTGGATGATGTGGCCGGCGCCACGCTGGCAGCCTTGCAGGCGCCCACTGGCGCCACCTGCAATGTGGGCAGCGGTCGGGCCACGAGCGTCAACGAGATCGCCGCGTTGCTCATCAGCCGCATCAACCCGAAGATCGGCCCCGCGTACGCGCCCGCCCCGCCGGGCGAGCTGCGCAACAGCATCGCCGACATCACCGCGGCGCGGCAACTCCTCGGCTACGAGCCGCAACGATCGCTGGCGACGCACATCGATGAGGTCATCGAGTGGAATCGACGGCTCACGCCAACGGTGTAGGGACTCCCCCGGACGGAAGGACGGCTATGACGCAGACGCGAACCACAATTCGTTGCAGTATCGGGGTCACGGCGCACAACGAAGAGGCCAACATCGGCGAACTGCTCACTGCCCTGCGCAACCAACTCCTGCACGATGTCGAGATCAACGAGATCATCGTGGTCGCCAGTGGGTGTACCGACAACACCGTCTCCATCGTTGAGGCCCACAGGGCCATGGATCCGCGCATTCGCCTGTTGGTTCAGCCGAAGCGCGAGGGCAAGACCTCGGCGGTCAACCTCTTTCTAAAGCACGCGCGTGAGGATATCTGCGTCGTCGAGAGCGGCGACACCTTGCCCAACGAAACGGCCATCGAGTACATGGTGCGCATGTTTGCCGACCCAATGGTGGGGATGACTGGGGCGCAGAAGGTCCCGGTGAACACACCCGATCACATCATCGGCTACCTCAGCCACCTGCGACTGCGGATGGAGCACCAGCTCTGCCTGGAAATCCCGCGCCTGGGCGAGTTGATCGCCTTTCGCAAGGTCTTCGACCAGATCCCCCTCGACGTGGCCATGGATGAGGCCTTCGTCGAGGCGTTAGTTGTCACCCGCGGGCTTGAGGTCCGTTACGCTCCCGAGGCCGTGGTCTTCAACATGGGGCCCCAAACCGTCAGCGACTTCGTGAAGCAACGCCGCCGCAACCATGCCGGCCACCTCCATCTCAAGCGGCGCTACGGCTATGCTGTCTCCAGTCTCGACAGCAAGACGGTGGGGCGAATCGCCCTCCAGCAGGTCTGGGGAGCAGTGCAGTTGATTTGGGTGCTGGGCATTCTCGCGGGAGTCGAACTGTTGGCGCGGGTGCTTGGTGCCTGGGACTACTACCTCCGGGGCCAGCGCCATGACGCCTGGAACATCGTCTGGACGTCCAGGCAGTTGGAGCATCCGATCGAGTGGAAAGCCGACACCAGGGTGAGCCCGGTGGAACGTGCCCGGTAAGAAGGAGATTGGAGATTCGTTCTCGAACGGGCCTTCCTCACAGCACGGACCACCCTCCGCAGCGGTGGACCGTGTGGCCCCGAGCAACGCTCGAAGATCCCGAGGAGAGCGAGTGGTCAAGAGTCTCGCACCGGCGGGACGGAAGTGCCCCGCTTCGCTCAGCATGATCGAACGGATAAGTCTTGGGGTGGAATGAGAGATAGAGCACCTGGCTGTCGTTTTCGCCTTGGAAAGTCGCCATTCATCGCCAATCCCCAATCTTCAGGTTAGAAACTGGATCAAGCCCCAGTGACCGTCGGTCAGCCAGTTCGGGTCCACTTGAGCCACTTTCTCGGGCTGGTCGGGACGGAGTCCAGCGACCACCTCAGACTTGAGCGTGCGCAGCGCCGTAAAGGCGGTCGGGAAGTAGGATGCGATCTCCGCCAGCGGGGTGGTATATGGCCAATGCCGGTCGCCAAGCAGGCGGCGGTAGTTGGCATCGCCCTTGATGAAGACCAGGCCGGCCCGGCCCAGGTCCTCGCGCAAATCGTCGGGCATCTCCCAGAATGCCAGCGGCGCAGTCCAGAAGGGGTGGTCGCTCAGCTCCAGGCGACCAGCGTCGAGAGCGCCCTGCAGCCGTTCGGCGAACATTCGGGCCGCCATATCCACGCCACTCTGCAGCGTCTCGAGCGTGAAGGCGATATCTTTTTTCATCGCGTCGGAGACAAAGGTGGGGTGGACCTTCAGATGCAAGTGGACCGCTCCGGCCACGCCGCTCGACAACAGGAAGTCGGCCATACAGAGATCGCCGATGAGCTCGAAGCCGGCATTGTCCACGATGAGATCGATGCGAGCATTCTGAAGAGTGCTCACCATATCCGCCACGGCCGCACTCTGGTCCACGAGGAGGTTGGCTCGCTCGACGTGGACGTCCACGCTGGTGCGGTCACTGGCGTCTGCATCGGCGGGCCAGATGCTCAAGTCCACCCGGTTGCCCCACAATTCGTAGTAGATCAACGGAATGAACGCGCCCCGGTCCCAGCCGCTATCCCTGGTCGCGAGGTCGTTGACCAGAGTGCTCAAGGCATGGATCGAAGCTTTCGCCGTCGCGAGCGAGAGGCGTTTTTGAGCCTCGAAGGGGTCCACGCCATGGCAGGGGCCAGGTTCGAAGTAGCGCGTTGCCGCAAGAATGCGGCGGTAGAAGTAGGCCTCAGCAAAGAACCAGGGAATCTCGAGCCAGCGCTGCCCCAAGAAGGGCGTTACGTACGCAGCCCATGCTGCCAGGTCCGGCCCACCATCGTCCCGTAGCGCCCGGATGCGCCCATCGGGTAGCTCCGCCTCCAGCACCTGAAGCGCCTCCACAATAGCCGCCGGAAAACTGTTCTCGGTGATCGCGAGTCTGACGATGGCCGGCATGCGCTCAGTCACGGTGAAATGGGCGAATGTTCCGGGCTCCGAACCCGTCAGGGGTGGTGGAAGGGATCGCATGATTCTCCTTTTCAGTTCCTGTCACACAGCGTAGGGCTCGAGCACTGGGAATTCGTTTCTGGCCTTTGGCGGCAACCGCAGCGGCTCACACCTCGGGCGCCGGGCACCATCACCGGGCAGGATTAAATCCTACCACTGCTCGGCACGCAACGCACGTCACCGGCCTCCCGACGTTGACGCTCACCATTCCCACCCCGAAACCTCGTCGTGGCCGCTCGCCCAGGAGGTGCGATCAGGCCCCTGGCCCTCGAGCGCCGGTCAAGGCGTCAGACTTCCGAAGTCTCGGAAGACTTCGGAAGTCTCCGATCATGCGTCCCCGGCGCCGCCTTGCCCGGTGTTCTCGCTCAATTTCCTTTTGACTCGAATCAGCCGTGCAAGGCAAGGAAAAGAGCGGATCGGAGAGGCATAAAGAACGCGAAAATTGCGGCTCTCGCTGTCACCCCCTCCGTGTCCTCTCGGTTTGAGTCTTCATGAGGCCTGAAAATCCTGCTTGACAGACCTGGAAAATCGCCGTATGATGTGGAAAAGGTTTTCCGGAAAACGTATTCCGGAAAACGTATTCCACAGGTACCTATGGCCTCAATCGTCGAAGTTGCACGCCGCGCCGGCGTCTCCATCACAACCGCATCGCGGGTAATCAACAACAGCAGCCATCCGGTCAGCGCCGCCACACGGGCGCGGGTCCTCAAGGTGATGGAGGAGCTCAATTTCCGGCCGAGCGCGTTGGCTCGGGCGATGATCACCAAACGTACCCAGATCATCGGGGTCATCGTCGGCGACTCGAGCGACCCCTACTTTAGCGTCATTATCCGGGGGATCGAGGACGTTGCCCGCAAGCGCGGCTACCTCGTCATCATCTGCAACTCAGAGCGCGATCCGGAGGTCGAATACAATTACTTAAGTCTCATGCGAGACTACCACGTAGACGGCCTCATCTTTGCCGGGGGGAGCCGGCAGGATGAGACTGCGCTCCGTCGCGTCATCTCCGCCCTTGAGGAGTTGCACTCGACCGGTGTCGCGATTGTCGCCCTCAACCCCCACCTCTTTCCGGCGCCACAGGTCAGCATCGATAACGTTGCCGCCGCCCGCGAGATGACGGAACATTTGCTTGCACTCGGCCACCGTCGTATCGCCTACATCGATGGGCCGGCGGAAATCACGACGAGCGCGCTCCGGCGCCGCGGCTACCGCGAGGCCCTCGAAGCAGCAGGACTTCCGCCAGATCCAGCGTTGATCTGGCCCGGCGATTACACCTTCGAGAGTGGCCTGTCCACTGCGGATCGCTTCATTGCCAGCAATCCTCGCCCAACCGCCATTTTCGCCTCGAATGATCAAATGGCGATCGGCGCGATTACCAGCCTGCGGCGGTTGGGCATCACAGTTCCCAACGACGTCAGTGTGGCCGGTCTCGACGATATCCCCAGCGCGCGGTACATCGAGCCGCCCCTCACAACGATCGAGGTCCCGTTGCATCAGTTGGGTGCCTACGGGATGCAGACCATCCTCTGCATCCTCTCAGGAGAGTCGGTCGAGAGTTTTTACCTCTCACATACCTTGATCGTCCGCCGTTCAACGGCACCACCGGCGACAGAATCGTAACCGTGGCCTTGTAACTGTTTACGAGCGCACTCACTTCCAAGAGCCAGGAGGCCAGATGCAATTTGGATTCATTCCGACTGAAGGGGGCGCCTTTTATCGTCAGGCCCTCCAAGAGGTATTGTTAGGAGAGGAATTGGGTTTCGACTCCGTTTGGATGGAGGAGCATCACGGCATCAAGAACCATTATTGGCCCTCTCCCTTGATGGTGCTCGCCGGTTTTGCCACCCGCACCGAACGCGTCTTGCTTGGCACCGACATTCTCGTCCTCCCCTTCTACCACCCGGTGCAAATCGCCGAAGACGCAGCCATGCTCGACGTTATTTCCAATGGACGGGCCGTGCTGGGCGTGGCCATCGGCTATCGGCCGGATGAGTTCGGCCTCTATGGAATTTCCATGGAGAACCGTGGCGCCCGCTTCGCGGAGCAACTCGAGGTCATTCGCCGGCTCTGGACCGAAGACAA
The DNA here is from genome assembly GCA_003520455.1 of Chloroflexota bacterium. The sequence continues at coordinate 5,502 of DOUV01000696.1, forward strand.
TGTGAGCTTCGAGGGCAGGTTCTTCCACCTTCGGAATGCGAGAATCGAACCCAAGCCGGTCCGAGCCGAAGGCCTGCCGCTGTGGGTTGGCGGATGGGGACCGCTGTCGCTCAAACGGGCTGCCCAGCATGGCGACGCGTGGGTGCCTGGGCCCACAGCGGGCCTCGACAAGCTCCTCGATGCCAAAGCCACCTATCATGCGGAACTCCGCGCCCTCGGAAAAAGCAGCGCCCACGTCCCCACGCCGCTGACCCGGGAGGTTATCATTGCCGAGACCGAGGCGCGTGCCCGCGAGTTGGCCGAGCGCCATCTGCTGGTCAACTATCGGGATGAGTACGGCGGCGGCTGGAAGCACCCCTTGATCGGCAACGAGGACAGCACGCCCGTCGATCAACTCGACACCATCGGGCGCGACCGCTTCGTCGTGGGCTCGCCCGACCAGTGCATCCGCAAAATCCAGCGCTTCCGTGAGACCTTCGGCGTCGACCATCTCATCTGCCGGCTCTACTTCCCGGGAATGCCCCACGAGCATATCATGAATGCGCTCCGGCTCCTGGCGCAGGAAGTGTTCCCGGCGTTCCGATAAGCGTAGAGCCGATGAGCTGGGCACGAAGGACAGCGGCATCAAGTGAGCAACGACAAAGGAGGCATCGATGAGTAGTCCCAATCTGCGCGGTATCATCCCGGCAACCGTCCTGCCGATGACCGACGACTACAAGCCAGACCTGAAGGCCCTCGGTCCATACCTCAACTGGGTCATCGAGCAGGGGCCGGTGGCGCTGGCGATCAATGTTGATACAGGTGAGGGCCCGCACCTCTCCGATGCCGAGCGGCGCGACGTGCTGGAAGCGGCGGTCGCCGCCGCCG
>DOUV01000399.1 GCA_003520455.1 Chloroflexota bacterium
TGGCGCCCAGTCCCCCGGCTCAGCGCCACGTCGCGGCGCCGCCCGGGAAGCCGGTAAACGCGCTGGCCCTCGCGGGGAAGGTCCTCCTGAAGGCGCTGCTGGGGCTGGGCGCCCAATTGCTCAGGGCGCTGCTAGCCGCGGTCGACCGGTTGGAGAAGGCACTCTGACGCGAGACGTCAAGAATAAGACTTGCGCAGTGGGTGAGGAGGCGGCCTCGTGCGGCGCCGCCTGGAAGCCTGGCCGGGAGCGCTGGCGTCCTGCCAGCGCTCCCAGGAACGTCGCCCCCGAGTAGCGAGGCTCGGCGCTGGTGATGCTCGAGCTGCTGGAGCATCGGTCTCTGGTGGCGCGTCACGTAGTAATCGGAGGGCAGGAGCAGCACCGGCAGGCGGTTGATGGTCCCTTCCGCGGCGACGGTGGTCATATTCGTCGCGCCGGAGCCGATCGACGAGGTATAGGCCAGCGCCGCCAGGCGGAGGTTCGCCAAGGCGAACCCGATGGCGGTATGGACCATCTATTGCTCGTTACAGGGTTGGTAGTAGGGATCGATCGTGTCCGCGATGTTGGTGTGCCTGCCCACGAGGGTCACAATCTGCCCCGCACGCAGTTTCTCTTTGACCCGGTTTGGCCGCTTCTTGCCCGTCTCCTCGTCGGTTTGCAGCGCCAAGGTACTCGCTCCTACTCTCTTACGGCGCCTTGCCGCCGGTCCGGGAAACCCCTTCGTCATTGGCGCGCGGCGCTCAGGTACTCACGCGCCGCCGGGCTCAGCAGCGCTTCCAGCCCGGTGGCGATGTAGCGCGCCCCGCGCTCGCGCCACTGCTGGGCTGCCCGGGCATTGGCGACCATGATCCCCAGCGCGGCGTTCGACTGCGTCACGATGTCGACGATCCGCTGCATCGCGGCCTGGACCGCCGGATGCTGGGGCTGGCCCGGCACACCGAACGAGTGGGATAGATCTGTCGGCCCGATGAAGACCACATCTACCCCGTCCACCGCCACGATCTCCGGCAGGCGCTCGACCGCCTCGGCGGTCTCAATGTGGATTGTGATCAGCGTCTCCGCGTTGGCCTTCCGGACATACTCGCTGAATGGGATCGCCTGGGCATAGTCGGCCGCCCGCACTCCGGCCAGTCCGCGAATGCCTCGAGGGTGATATTTAACGGCGCGCACGACCGCCTCCGCCTCGACGCCCGAGTTGACCCACGGCACGTGCAACCCTTGCGCACCGGTGTCCATGTACCGCAGGATGATGGGTGGGAGGTTGGTCGTCACGCGTACGATCGGCGTGACACCGCGCAGTTCGGCGGCGCGGACCATGTTCTCGCAGTCGCGCGGCTCGATGGTCCCGTGCTCGCCGTCGAATACGAGGAAGTCCCATCCCTGGTACCCGAGCACTTCGACCAGACTTGCATCGGGGTAGCGCACGAAACAGCCCAAAACCGTCTCGCCCGCTTTGAGTTTTGCTTTCGTGACATTTGTTCGCAAGATACACCTCTTTGTTTCGGGGACGTTTCACGTCGCTCCGGTGTGCGTAGGGGACAGGATTGGTGAAGGCGCTCGACTCCACTCGTACGGCCGGTGACAGCGGCATGCCGAGCCAGCCGCAGATGGGAACCTGATCGAGATGAAGACGATGGTCAGACCCTTCTCGTTCTGGAGGTGCCGTAGCAAGTTGAGAAGTTGGGCCTGGGCGGACTGGTCGATGGCCGACAGGGGCTCATCCGCGATGAGCCCCTTCGGCTTAGGTGCCAGCACACGGGCGACGCTGACTCGGTGGCGCTGTCCACCAGAGAGCGAGCGATTTCGGGGATCGGTTGGCCTGCTTGTTGCTGATTTCCATCGAGTTCAAGAGCCGAAGTGCCTCGGCTCTGGCATCGTGGCGTGAGAGACCCTGACAGACCTGGACGGCTTCAGCGACCATCTGCCAGGCGCGCAGGCGCGGATTTAGCGGGGAGTAGGGGTCCTGGAAGATCATTTGGATTGTCTTTCATCAGGCGAGCAGCATGCCTCGATCCCGGGGCCGGCTGATCTGTCGAGGGTCGGTCCATCGCTGCCCTGACATTGGGGGCGGCCAGAAAGTGGACCGGGCTCAGCGTGGCGTACGCATCTCAATGTCGGTTCATCCAATCACCACCCATATCTCTCGGCCAGCGCTTGAAGCGTGAACGCCGGGCTTTTGACGAACTCCACGAATTCGCGCTCCCGCTGCCAGACCTTCTCGGCCTCGCCAGCCACCTGGTCGGCAATCGCGTGCGGAATGTTGACCAGACCATTCGAGTCGCCGTGGAGGAGATCGCCCGGCCGGACGGTCAACCCACAGATCGAGACGGTTACACCCACCTCGACAATCGTCGGCACCCCATGGGAGACGACCACGCCTGGCGCGAACATCTGAAAACCGGGCGCCCGTTGGCGGATCCCGTCGAGATCGCGCACCCCGCCATCGGTGACCAGGCCAACGCCCCCGAGCTTCTGAAAGAGCGTGGCCATCACGTCGCCAGCGTGGCAGCTCCGCAGCCGGTTCGGCCCAATATCCTTGATGACCACGATCGCCGGTTTCGGCGCCATGTGGACCGCTTCATACAGGGCTTGGATCGCACTGAGCCGGTTCTTCCCGGGCGAGGTGGTGTCGGCGGTGCAGGTGACAGCGTAGCCGACGACCGGCGAGAGGTCCGGGAACAAACAGCGCAGTTCCAACGAAGCGTAGCCGTCGGTGGCATCTCGCAGGTCGAAGGCCTCGATCGCATTGGCAATCGTCGGCGCGTCGATCTGCCGGAGGGCCTCCAATTGCTCGGATCCCAGCGAGGACGGTTGTGGCGCATTCATCGGTCACGGTGCTCCACTTGCAGTCTGCTGGGGCAACGCCGCCGTCTGCGCGGTTGCCGGCGGGTACTTGTCGAGATAGTGCTGGATACGCTCGCGCATGAGACGCGAGGATTCGACCGCACGGTCTTCCCAGGCGAAGACACAGGCTGTCAGGATGCCGTCGAAGCCCACCTCGCGCAGCGTCTTGAAGAAGAGGTCCCAATCGATCTCGCCCTCGCCGATGTTGAGGTGTTGATGCACCCGGGCCGTGGAGCCGGGTGGGTTAATGATGTAGCGCAGGCCGGAGGAGGCTTTGTGGTTGAGCGTATCGGCAACGTGAACGTGGGCCAGGACTGGCGCGGCGTACCGGATCATGCCGGCCATATCGTTGCCCATGTGGAAGGTATGCGGTGCACAGTAGAGATACTTGACGTTGGGCGACCCAATGGCCCGTATCATATCTACGGCGGCGTTGCCGTCCTCGATGAAGTCATCCGGGTGCGGCTCGAGGTGCAGCATGATGCCCTCGCGCTCAAAGACGGGGAGAAGTTCGTCCATAGAGGCCCAGAACGCAGCTTCGCTCTGCTCCGCCGTCGATGGGCCGGCACAGAAGTTCGAGATTTGGGGCGAGGGTCCCCTGGTGAACTCCGAGTTCATGGTCTGGCATTCCATCTCGGCGGCGACTTCGATTGCTCGTTTCCAATACCGCACGGCCGCCCGGCGTTCGTCCTCGTTCGGACTCGCCCAGCGGTAGAGCGGCAGGAGAGAGGCCAACTGCACCCCCGTCTCGCGCAGGGCCTGCTTGAATTCACGGATGCGGTCGTCGTCGACGCGTGGCTGTCGGAACCACTCGAAGAAATCCGAGCGCGGGGAAAGCTCGATGTACTCGTAGCCTAGATCCGCCGCAAGCCGGGCCACATCCGGTAACGAGAGATGGCGGTGCATGTAGGGATCTAACGCGATTTTCATGAGGTTCGCTCCTTTTCAGTCAGGGGACTCAATGGCTCCGTCCGCACGGGCGGATGTGATCCTGCCGAACCGCCCGATTCTGGCGCAGGACAGTTCTTTCTGGTGGCGCTCGAACGCGGCTGGCGGTCGCTGGGCGAAGCCGCCGCCGTCGACAATGTGTCGGCGCCGAAGCTGCTGATGTTTACAATCGCCCCCGGCTTCTTCTGTGCGGCCATCAGCCATGCCGCAGGTCGCGAGCAAAGGTGCTCTTGAGACTGATTATCGGCACCCTTCTAGGCGCCACCCGCTGGCCCCACCCCCTCTGCGGCGTGCGTTGCCTGCGTGAGCGGCCAACCAGCGGCCAGAAGGCAGACGATACCCATGAGCAGGAAAGTTGGATTCAGTCCCAGGCGTTCGGCCAGGAGCCCGGCGGCGATGGGTCCAACCAGAATCCCCACCGATCCGCCGGTGTGAACTACCGCGGAGCCCGTTCCCTGGGCCGCGCTCTCAACACCGTCTAATGCCCACGCCCAAAGCACCGGCAGGCAGAGTCCCCAGCCGACGCCACTTGCCGCTTGGGCGAGAGTCAAGGCCAACGGATTCGGCATCCATGGCACAGCCAGCACCGAGATCCCCACCAGCGCCACCCCCAGGCCGACCGTCCGCTGGCTGCCCAGGCGGGTGACCACCAACGTGCCGCTCACCAGCGACGTCAGGGTAAAGCAGCTCATTGTGACAAACTGTAGGATGCCCACCGCATCTGGCCCTGCGCCCAACCGGGTAAGGCCCACGGGTATGAACGTGAAGGTTGTGACGAATTGGGCAAACGTAAGCAGCGCGATCAGCACCACCGCCTCCACGATGACCGGGCGACGGACAACGTCGGTCAACTCACGCCTCTTGACCGACCTGCCTCTTGAGCCGGCGGCAGGCTCAGTAACCGCGATCAACATCAAAAGGCCCATCGTGCCAAGGACAGCTCCGATCAGAAATGGTGCTCGCCAGCCGTAGGCCGCGCCGACCAGACCACCTAACAAGGGGCCCACGGCAAAGGCCAGCGTGTTCGAGAAACTGAAGATTCCCATCGCACGCTGCGTCTGGGCGCCATCGAACTGGAGCGCGAAGAGGGTGGCAGTGATGGCATGGGTCGCACCACCGATGCCGGCCACGGCGCGCCAGACCACGATCGCGCTCACGTCGTCGGCCAAGGCCAGCGCCAGGCAGCTCACAACACCGCAGATCGCGCCGAAAACGACAAACCATTTGCGCCGCTGCCAGTGATCCGACAAGACTCCCAGCGGGATGCGGACGAATACCTGGATGAAACCGTAGCTGCCCGAGATGACACCCACCAGGGTCAGCGAGGCGCCGCGCGACAGAGCGTAGGGAATCAGTGTCGGCAGGTAGATGTAGAGTGCAAGACTCGATAGGAGCGTGCCGACCACCAGGAACTTGAGCGAGTGCCGCCTGGCACGTGCTTGATTTGGCAAGGCCGTAGCGCTCATCGCTCGCGCGGGGTGAGAGAAGACTCTGCCACACACGAGAGATATCGCTGCGCACCGGCGGTGAGCCACCCATCGAACGTCGTCAGAATGAATCGGGCGCCAAGAGTCAGGGAGCGCTCAAACGAATCGTCAAACACCAGCACACCCGCGACACGACCGGCCGCCACGATTTGCCGAATCGCTCCTTCCACGACCTCGATGACCTCTGGATGATGCATCTGTCCAGTGTAATCTATCGTCTGAGCCAGATCGCTCGGTGCGACGAAAAAAACGTCAATGTGGTCCACGGTCAAAATCGTTGTGCTCCATATCGATCCAGACGAAGTCCAGGTGGCTGGAAAGCGCCTCGGTGACGGTCGGATCGGTGAATGTGATGCCAACGCCGAGGCAGACCTGATTGTGGCGGAGTTTCTCGCGGAACGCGTTTGCATTTTCCGTGATTTTTCCTCTGGTTGTGACAGGCAGAAACCGGTGCTCGTCACTGCCGGACGGTACGCAGGTACTCGCGGGCAGCCGGGCTCAGGATCGACTCCAGGCCGATGGCGATATAGCGCGCGCCGAGCTCATGCCACTGCTGGGCCGACTGCGCGCTCCCGACCATGATCCCCAGCGCGGCCTTCGAATCCGCAACGACCTCGACGATCCGTTGCATCGCGGCCTGCACGGTCGGGTGCTGCGGCTGCCCCGGGACGCCCAATGAGTGGGAGAGGTCTGTCGGTCCGATAAAAATGACATCCACATCGTCAACCGCCACGATCTCCGGCAATCGCTCGACGGCTTCGGCGGTTTCGATGTGGATGACGACAAGCGTTTCTCTATTGGCCTGCTGGACGTACTCACTGAACGGGATCGCCTGGGCGTAGTCGGCCGCGCGGATCCCCGCCAGACCGCGAATGCCTCGGGGATAATACTTGACGGCCCCCACTGCTGCTTCCGCTTCTGCGCCCGAGTTGACCCAGGGAACGTGGAGCCCTTGCGCCCCGCTGTCCATCAGCCTGAGGATAACCGGTGGCAGGTTGGTCGTGACCCGCACGATCGGTGTCACGTCACGGAGTTCGGCCGCGCGCACCATATTCTCACAATCGCGTGGCTCGAGCGTCCCATGCTCGCCGTCAAAGATGATAAAGTCCCAGCCCTGGTAGCCCAGCACTTCGACCAGGCTCGCGTCCGGATAGCGGACGAAACAGCCGAAGACCGTCTCGCCAGCCTTGAGCTTTGCCTTTGTGGTGTTCGTTCTCACATTGATCTCGTCAATCGTTGCTATGTATCGGAAGGCGGACCGGCGGCCCCAGGCCCAGAACGGCAATGGGCTGTCGAGGCCGGCGGGCAGCCTCGCGGCTAGAATTTCCGGCTCCCCTCGCGTGGCCAGCGCTCAACTACCACCTTCGTCTCAGTGTAGAAGTCGACACCGTGGCGGCCCTGAGCATGCAGGTCGCCGAAGAAGCTGCTCTTCCACCCGCTGAACGGGAAGAAGGCCATCGGTGCGGCGACCCCGACATTGATGCCGATATTACCCGCGTTCGCCTCGTAACGGAACTTGCGGGCCGCGGCGCCACTGCTGGTGAAGAGACAGGCCATGTTGCCGTAGCTACCGCCGTTGACCAGCCCGATCGCATCGTCGATCGTCTCGGCGTGCATCAGGCTGAGCACGGGGCCAAAGATTTCAGTGCTCGCGATCTGGCCGCGAGGGTCGACGTTCTGGAACACGGTGGGAAAGACGAAGTAGCCATCTTCATAGTCGCCGACTTTTTTGTCGCGCCCGTCGACCAGCAGACCAGCACCCTCACGCTGGCCGAGTTCGATCAGGCCCTCGATGCGTGCCTTGCTCTCCGCCGTGATCACCGGCCCCATCTGCACACCCTCGTCCAGACCGTAGCCCACCCGGCGGCTGCTGGCGGCATCGGCGATGGCCTCTGTGAAGGTACGGCGCGCATCGCCGACCGTGATAGCGAGCGACGCCGCCAGGCAGCGCTGCCCGGCACAGCCAAAGGCGCTATCGGCGACAATGTTGGTTGTCATCTCCACGTCGGCGTCGGGCATGATGATGACCGGATTCTTGGCACCCCCCTGACATTGGGCGCGCTTGCCGTTGGCGGACGCACGGCTGTACACGTACCTGGCCACCGAGGTCGAGCCGACGAACGAGACGGCGCGAATCGTCGGGTGATCGAGGAGTGCATCCACGGTCTCTTTGGTCCCGTTGACCAGTTGGACCACGCCCCTGGGCAGGCCGGTCTGATCGAGGAGTTCGAAGAGCTTTTCGCTCGTCAGTGGTACCTTCTCGCTGGGTTTGAGGATGAAGCAATTACCGCAGGCCAGCGCGTAGGGGAGGAACCAGAGCGGAATCATGCCGGGGAAGTTGAACGGTGTGATGGCGGCCACGACGCCCAGAGGCTGGCGCAGCATGTGCTCGTCGATGCCTCGGGCGATATCCTCGTTGTTGTAGCCTTGCATCAGACTCGGAATGCCGCAGGCCACTTCGACATTCTCGATCCCACGCCGCAACTCGCCCACCGACTCGGCAAAGGTCTTGCCACACTCGTCGGTGACGATCCGAGCTATCTCTTCGATGTGCTCTTCAAGCAAGTTTTTCAGCTTGAAGAGATATTGGACCCGGTCGGTGGCGGGCGTTCGCCGCCAGTCTGGGAAAGCCGCCGCGGCGACCCGGACCGCCTCGGCCACTTCAGTCGCCGGCGAAACCGGAACGTGCGCCAGAACAGTGGCCGTCGCCGGGTTGGTCACATCCAGATACGACGAAGCGCCTGAGCGCTGCCACTGACCATCAATGTAATTCCACAGTTGTCCGTTTGCTGCCACATCTACCTCCGCGGGCTCTGAGAGCAACACCATGAGGGGGACGGTGGCTAACCAGCGGTGCTCGGCCGCAAGACGAGCACCGTCGGCTCTGTCGGGACCGTCACAAGGGATAGTTGATGACGGAGCCGATGTTGGCCGCCGGCGGCCAATCCATCGGCTCGCCCCGCAGCGCCGCCATGAAGCGTTGCTTCGAAGTCATGCGTTCCATTCTCGGACCTCCCCTTCAGGTCTTCCGCTCACTGGCCAGACTTCCTCATTGACGAGATAAGGTGGGCGCTCGCCGCGTAGAACCTGCAACACCTGTGTGATCGCCGTGTTCCATAGGCGGTCCTTACTTGCTAAAGTCGCTCCGCCGATGTGGGGGGTACAGATGACGTCCTCGCGCTGTAAGAGAGGGTTGCTCGGGCCGGGCGGCTCGGGATCGAATACATCCAGTCCGGCTCCCTGTAAACGGCCGCTTTCCAGAGCGTCGAGCAATGCGGCCTCGTCCACCAGCCCGCCCCGTGCGGTGTTGATGAGAAAGGCGCCGGGCTTTAGTTGGGCCAATCGCTGGGCGTTCATCAGGTGGCGAGTCTCGGGGGTCAGGGGAACGTGCAGCGAAACGATGTCAGAGGTCTGCAACATCGCATCCAATGTCGACGCCGGTTCGATACCAAGGTTGACAACCTGCTCAGCCGGAACGTAAGGATCAAAGCCCACGACGTGCGTACCGAGCGCGAGTGCGATCTTCGCCACGTGGCGCCCGATCCGACCGAGCCCGACCAGCCCGAGGTGGAGGCCGTGGATTTCGGCACCTCTGTAGTTACCAAAGAAGTCAATCTTTTCACCGCGTCGCAACTGCCGCTCGCACTCTTTGAGCCGCTTGAGGCAGGCCAGCATGAGAGTGACGGCGTGCTCGGCCGTCGAGATCGTTGGGGCGTCGGGCGCGTAGCAGACGGCGATGCCCCGCGCCGTGGCGTCCGCGATGCAGACATTGTCAAGACCGATGCCAGTGCGAGCGATGACGCGCAAGGTCGGGGCTTGATCCATCAAAGCGCCATCATAGCGCACCTGCGATGAGGCGATGATTCCATGGGCCTCCCGCAGCGCGACGAGCGGCGCCTCGGGCGTTGCGGAGGCTGGGCCAACGGGCAAGGCGACACCATCGAGAAGATGGGCATACTCCACGGGAAGCGGACGTTCGAACCAGATTCGGTACATGCCCGTTTACTCCAATGCTGTGATTTTATAGAGGGGTGGTTGACCCGTGCGCATCGCGCACCATTCTCAGCCACGGTCCCGGCGCGCCGCCGCGACGCGGCTTGCCAGTCAGCGGTCCATGGAGCGCGAGGGAATCCGCCTCCGCCAGGACCTGGTCTGGCTGCGAGGGTCCACCGAAATACTCGACATGCGGGTCATCGAGCACGGCTTGAGAGACAAAGAGAACTTTCATTACAGTTATCCTTGTGTCGCCGTGCTTATCTCTCAAACGCTGACAGTCCCGCGGGGGCCGCCTGGACGAGCTAGGCGTAATCCGGTCCATAGCCCAGGAAGGTGAAGCCTGGCGTCTGCTGCTGGCGCAGTTGATCCGGGGTGCCGGCGCCGGTTCTAACCGCGACATTATTCTTGTGACCCACCGCCTGCTCGCGATCGAGGGCCGCCTCGATCTCGGGAAACATAAGGGCCAAGGGTTTTCGAGTACGACGGTCTCGTTCAAACAAGACGTGACCGCGATAGTGGTTCGCATCCAGGTCATTACTGCCTCTCTCGCCAGGCCTGGAGGTCACTCTCGCGCGATTTGACTGGCCTTCTCGTGTGAGACGGGTGATGCATCGCCTTCCAGCGGTGCCTTCAACGGCACTCCAGGATAGTGGCGTGCGATGAGCATCATTGATTTTTCGGTTGAAGAGGATTACAGTTCGCACGCGCGAAGCACGTACAAACTATAACTTTCCCGAACTTTGTATCAGGAGAAGATCTCGCGAAAGCGAGTCATCGCCTGATAGTCATCGTTCAAGGGATAGGCCTCCAATCCGATGGCACCCTGGTAACCCACCTCGCGCAGTGCCTGGGCCACCCGGGGGTAATTGATCTCACCCGTCCCGGGCTCATGACGGCCAGGAACGTCCGACACGTGAACATACCCAATGAACTTGTGGTAGTCTTGGATCGTCTGGATCAGATTCCCTTCCTCGATCTGTGTGTGGTAGACGTCGAAGAGGAGCCGGATGCGCGGGCTGCCAACCTCCGCAATCAATCGCACCACATCCTCGACGCGTGGCAAGGGGTAGCCGGCATGCTCGACCTTGGTGTTCAACTGCTCCAGGTGGTAGACAACGTTATGTTTTTCGGCCAACTCGGCCACCCGGCACAGCCCCTTGTAGGCCGTAATCCACCTGGTTGCCGGATGGCTCGCGATCGGATGGATGACCTTCCCCTCGTAGCTCAACGCGCCGGTCGAGATGAACAACTCCCGGCACTGCAACCGCTCGGCAATGGCCAGAGACTGCTCGACTCCGCGCAGAAACGTCGCCAGTGCGTCCGGATGGACGAGGCTGCCGTCGAGATAGCCGGTGAACGCACTCATGCGGACGTCCGGATCGACCGCGATGGCGTCGATGTTGCGGCCGGGCCAGCCCCAAAACTCGACCCAAAAGCCCGCTCTGGCAATCTCCTTGACGCGCGTCTCGAAGGGCAGACTCTGAAAGACCGTGTCGGCACAGACTGATAGACGAAACATACTACTTTCCTCTCATCCGTTCAGATTGCGCCGCGAGCGCGCATCAAACTCTGCAGGAACGCTCGCCCCTCGCTGGCGAGTTCGGTCAGATCGGGCGCAAGCGGACGCCAAATGTGCACCGCCCGCGCCAGCCATTCCACTTGCGTGCTGAAGCCCTCGATGACGATCCAGCCCTGATAGTCAATTCGGTGGAGCGCGTCCACGACACCGGCCCAGTCGACACTCCCGGAGCCAGGGGTACCGCGGTCGCCTTCGATGGCATGGAAATGATACAGATGCTTCCCCGTTCGTTGAATAGCCGCGCCCATTGCCTTTTCTTCGATGTGCATGTGGAAGGTGTCCAACAGCAAACCGAAAGCCGGGCGATCGACGGCTGCCACGAGCTGGAGGCCCTCCTCAGCCGTGTTGACGAAACTGGACTCGTAGCGGTTGAGGACCTCGAGCGCCAGCCGAATCCCGTGATCGGCGGCGTACTCGGCCACCGGGCGCAGGCTCTCGACGGCACGGTCAAAATCGTGCTGTCGCTGATCGGCATCGGGGAGCCACAGGCGGCCGGGCGCACTGCAAATCGGCCCGATCACCCGGTCTGCCCCCAGGCGGACCGCCATGTCCACGCAGTAGCGCAGGAACGCCTGGCCATTGCGACGGTACTCCGGGTTGGGGTGGATCAGGTCGCGCTCTTCCGGCAGGGCGGTCGAGACGATGGGTGTTAGACCGGTGCGCCTGAGCGCAGCGGCAACAGCCGGTACATCGAACGAGTCAGGATTCAGGACCGCGACCTCGATTCCCTCAAACCCCAGCCCATGCGCCTTGTCGATCAGCCCGACGTCGTCGATGCCGATCAGTTCGGCCCACACCCAGGGACTCACCCCGAACTTGATCATCTGCTCCCCCTTCGTTCGCGTTCGTGTCTTTCTCCTCAATCGTACCGGCAGGCGGTGGGGTGCAACGGGGCGCCCCACCACCCATCAGACGGCGCTCTGGACGTCGTGGTGGCAGGCACGGCCACCGCGAAAAACGCAGTCCATGGCGCCGCTCACCCGATGCCGCTCTCCCGCAGATATTCGCGGGTGCGCCTGGCGATCGGGAAGGGTTGATCGAACGACGAGACTGGATACATGTCCTGTTCAACAATCGCCCAGCCATCGAAATCAACCTCTCGCAGCACGTCGCGGAAGGCCAGGAAATCGACGACACCTATCGACGGCTCAGAGAACATGTTCATCCCAACGGCGGTTGCGAAGGGGATCCCTTCTGTGGTGACCTTCCTCTGCACATCGGGATCGACGCTCTTGAGATGGAGATAGGGAATTCGCGCGTGGTGCCGTCGCATGAAGCTGACGGGGTCGCCGCCGCGGTAGGCGTGGTGGCCGGTATCGAGGCAGAGCGAGACGCGATCAGGGTCGGTCTGCTCCAGAAATGCCTCAATCTGATTCTCGTACTCGACGTGGGTATCGGTGTGAGGGTGGAAGACGACTCTCAGGCCGAACTTGTCCTGCGCGATATCGGCCACCTTGTGCGTCGTATCGATCAGCCGTTTCCAACTGCTCTCGTCGAGTCTGGCAGGCCTGGTGAGCGCGCCCGTCCAGAGGTTGGTGTAGGTATCGTCGATGAGCACGAGGAACCTGGCGCCCAAGGCCGCCAGCAATTCACCGGCGCCCAGCACCTGCCGCTCCACCTCCGGCCAGTACTCCGGATCCTCCAGATGGGCCATGGCAAACGTCCCCGACACCTTCAGGCCGCGCTTTTCGAGTTCGGCTCGCAAGGTAGGCAGATCTGTGGGAAGATAGCCGTACGGCCCCAGTTCAGTCCATTCGTAGCCGGCCGCGGCGATTTCATCCAGAAAGCGCTGCCAGGGCGTCTGCCTGGGATCGTCGGGGAACCAGACGCCCCAGGAGTCTGGTGCACTGCCGATTCTCACGTTCATCATCCTCGTTCCTTGCGGACAACGGTTCAGTAACTCATTACCCGACGCCAACACTTAAGGATTTTGTTATTGCCGCGCATTACACGAATTCCACAGATCTGTGTTCCTTTTCGTATCAATTCGTGCAATTCGTGGCTGAAAATTTATTCCTTATCAGGAGATGTCGGGTAGCAAGGTTCAGTAATACAAGCGCTGGCGTTGGCGAGCTTCTTCATAGGCGGCCCGCAGTTGCTGGGTGACCGGATCGCCGGTGACCTCAGCGGCGGGAATGTCCCACCAGACGTCTGATCCCGGCAGACGGCGATACGGCTCCGTCTCCACCACGATAACACAGGGCCGGCGCGCCTCACGCGCCTCGCGCAAGGCGCTGCGCAAGGCGTCCGGAGTGGTGACGTGCCAGGCTCGGGCGCCCATGCTCTCCGCGTTTTTGGCAAAATCGATCTTCAGGAAGGCACCATCCAGGCGGTTCGAGGCGGGGTCGCGCGAGCGGAACTCGTTGCCGAAACTGTGCCCGACGTGGGCCTTCTGATGCCCGTGGATGGATTGGTAGCCATGATTCTCCGACAGTACCACGGTGATTTTCAGCCCCTCCTGGACGGCTGTCACCAGCTCCATCGGGTTCATTAGATAGTTGCCATCGCCCAGGAGACAGTAGACCTCACCCTCCGGCTGGGCCAGGCGCACCCCGAGACTGGCGGGAATGTCGTAGCCCATGCAGGAATTCCCGAACTCGAGGTGGCAGGTCGTGCCGCCGCTGACGTCCCAGACCTGTTGCAGGTCGCCAACCGGTGTGCCCGCGGCCGAGACGACGGTATCGCCGGCCCGTGCCTGCTCGTTGAGCACCCCGATCAGTTGCCCCTGGCTCATGGCCTCGCCGGGAACTTGCTGGTAGACCTCTTCCCGCAGCTGCCGGAGCCGCTGCTCGTTGATGTCCGCAACCTCCTGGAGATATGCCGAGTTAGGCGTGACGCCCGCCGCCTCGGCGGCCTGGATCAGCGCGCGCAACGCCTCCCGCGCATCGGCCACAATCGGTAGGGCGCCCTGTTTGTGGGCATCGTGGCTGGTCACATTGATGTTGATGAACTTCACATCCGGATGCTGGAAGGCCGACTGTGAGCCCGTGGCAAAGTCCGTGAGGCGCGTGCCCACGCAGATGACCAGGTCTGCTTCGCGCGCAATCTTCCCGGCCGCCGGTGAGCCCGTGACGCCGCTGCCACCCAGCACCAGCGCCGAGGCGGTTCGAATCGCGCCCTTGCCACCGAAGGTTTCAGCGACGGGGATGCCGAAGCGCTCGGAGAAGCTCTGCAGTTCCTCCCACGCCTCAGAGTAGTGGACGCCGCCGCCGGCAATGATCATCGGTCGCCTGGCCTCCTTGAGCAGCTCCCCGGCCTCTTGAACCCGTCGCGGGTCCGGCAACCGCCGCTCCACCCGCCAGACGCGGCGCTCAAAGAAGTGGGCCGGGTAGTCGTAGGCGTGGGTTTGCACGTCTTGCGGCAGGGACAGCGTCACGGCCCCGGTCTCGACGGGATCGGTGAGCACGCGCATGGCCTCCGGCAGCGCCGTGAGCAGTTGCTCGGGGCGGGAGATGCGGTCGAAGAAGCGGCTGACGACCCGGAAACAATCGTTCACGCTCACGTCGGCCGAGACCGGGTGTTCGAGTTGCTGCAAGACCGGACCCTGGTAACGGGTGGCGTAGTAGTCGGAAGGGAAGAGCAGCACCGGCAGACGATTGACGGTCGCCGTCGCCGCCCCCGTGATCATGTTCGTGGCCCCAGGCCCGATCGACGAGGTACAGGCCAGGGTGGCCAGCCGGCGGTTGGCCTTGGCGAATCCGCTCGCCGTGTGGACCATCGATTGCTCATTGCAGGGTTGGTAATACGGCAACTCCTGGCCGTATTCGATCAGTGCCTGGCTCACTCCGGAGACGTTGCCGTGACCAAAAATTCCGAACATGGCGGGAATCAGGCGGCGCGTCACCCCATCACGCTCGCTGTACTGGGCTTGCAGGTACTTCACCAGGGCCTGCGCCGTTGTCAGCCGTGCAATTCCTCGGCCGTTTGATCCTGACATTTGTCGATTTCTCCTTTCCGTGGAGTGAGGCGAATTCAACTCGGCGTCGCCGTGCGGCGAGTGCCGGGCGTTCGTATGAAGAGTGAGCCAACTTCAAGTAGTAGCCAGCGACCTCGCGGGCCGGCGCGCCGCGCTGCCCTACCACAAGCCGACCGGGGTCCAGGGCCGGACTCGCCGAGATCAGGTAGCCACGGCTCACCGGCTCCACCGACTCGTTAATATGCAGCAGCATGCTGCGCCCATAGCCGTCATTCAAGGAATCGTCGTGGTTGTTGCACGGTATTCTTCGCCACACTCCGCATGATGGTGGGTACTACAGAATTCGGTGAGCACTCCGGGAGGATAGTTGTTGCTGGCGTAGGCGCGATCCCAGCGTTTCAGAATGCTGATAGCTGCAAAACGCACACCTCGACTCTGGGGTCGAGGCGCAACCACTCGTCCGGTCGCGTCCCGTGTTGATCGTAATGAATGTGAGTGCTGCCCGAGTACCAACCCCGTTCTCCCAAATCCGACCATGGTCCCATCTCGACATCGACCGCGATGGTCCCGCGTACGGGCACATCCACCCGGAGCCGGGCCGCCGTGTACTCCGTGCCTCGCTCGACCAGGATTTGAGTGAGTTACCGGCAACAATACCTTCGCCAAAATTGGG
>DOUV01000745.1 GCA_003520455.1 Chloroflexota bacterium
CCCGAATTCCGCCCGTCACAGCCCACAGGAGGCCGGCCGCGCCTGCCCCCACTGCCGGCGAGAGCGCGGACCCGGAGAGCCCGGCTCCCATCCAGACCAGCAAGAGGCCGAGCAACCAGCCGATCGCCGTGCCCGGGAGTCCGGCAACCAGGACCCCGGCCAGGGGACGCACCAGGAAGCGGTTGAGGCGCGAGGGCATGCCCACGATCCGGAACTGGATCGGAACAGAGAGCGGCTCGTCTGAGGCCGTCGATTCGATGAAGAGCGCCGTCTCGTAGGGCCTGTCGCTGATGAGCAGCGCCTCAGAATCGACGGTCACGACAGCGTCGAGCGCGCCGCCGCTGAAGGTCTCGGGGTTGGCGTGCAACCAGGAGTCGCCCGGCCGCACGGCTCCGAAGAGATAACCACGGCCCGCCGCTTTCTGCATCCGCAACCGCCGCGCCGCGGTCTGCCCGGCGAGGATGTAGCCGAAATCGAGCCGCGGCGGCTGGATCGAGAGCGACGGGCGGGGGAGCAACCCGGTTCCGATGAGAAAGGTCTCGAGCGGAACCCGGGCATCGACCTCACGCTGGCCCATCACCGCGCGGGCCAGCTCGGCCAGATGCACGGCTCCCTGTTCGGAGAGCCAGCGGGCCAGGGTTCCATTCCGCAGGTGGTAGACGCCATCGTCCGGATGGCGATCCATATGCGCGACCACCTCACGAAGCGTCCAGGCTGTTTGCCCGCCGGACCGGAAGATGAAAGGCTCCGTCGCCCGTTGGGACGCAGTCAGCCGGCGGTCGCGGACCGCCACGGCCAGGGCCTCGCGAAGCTCGGGGTCAAGCAGCGGGCTTCCGTCGGGCAGCTCGGTCGAGGTGATGGCATCGGGTGCGGCTTCTGTCGTCATGGCAGCTCGCTCCGCCGTTCCCGCGCCAGCCGCGTCGGCGTCCGGGCCGGTGCAGATGAGCAGATGGTGAATGGCCGGTTGCAGCCCCGGGAACTCGTCCTGTAGGAAGGCGCGCAGGGCGCTGGTCGCCTGGCGCACCTCCTCCGGCGGGCTGGGATGGAGCGCCGCCCGGCCGGTCCCGACCGTCTTCCGGTGAACGGCCAGGCGTCCGCCCCCGAACTCATCCTGCAAGAAGGTACGTAGGGCGTTGGGCGCCTGACCCACCGGACGGGGGTGGGGGGTCGCACGACCGGGCTGGACTGGGCCCACCTGGACACCGTTCTGTTCCGGGCAAACCTCACCCCCCGGTCCGTCGACGTATAAAACGAAGAGTCCTTGCGGTCCCACGACCACGCCATCGAGCTCATGCTGCCGCACGACGGGATCAGCGACGACGATGTAGTCGCTCGAGAGCGCCTCGTGCAGGTAGACCACCGGTGAATCGGGCGCCGGCCACCCGTCGGCCAAGAGTAACTCAGCCATAATCGTTCGCGACTCTTTCTGGGATGGTGCCTCACGAACAATACCGTCCTGATCTTTCTGGCAGCGCCTGCAGCCCCGTCAGCCACCCGGTGGCTCCCGGTCGAGCGCTGATGCGACGTTATCAAGAGTACCCGGCGATCACATCGGTGCCGGCCGCCGGCCCGCGGACCGGCCGGCGAGGCTGGGGCCTACGCCATGATCACTTTCTCGTCCACCAGGCGCTCGCGTACGAAGTCGCCCGTCGGCACGAACCGGAAGTGAGCGGCGTCCAGGGCGTACTCCATGTCGATGGCTGTGCGGCCCGAACGGTTCTTCTCGACGCTCATCACCACCCAGTTGCGCATGGCCTCGGCCTGCGCCGGGTTGTAGACGAGGTGTTCGCGGCTGACGATGGCGTACTTGTTGTTGAGAACCAGGCCGATGTCGGCCTCGTACTGAATGGCCGAGCTCCCCCGGAGATCGGTCAGGCGCATGCGCTTGGCCTGCAGCCCGACGCGATCCGAGGCCGCAATGGCGATCACCGAGACTCCCATCGACATCGCCAGGTCCTTGAGCCTCTGGACCTGGTAGGTCGTCACCTCGGCCTCCGATTCCACTCCGTTCAGGTAGACGGGAATCTTTTGCAGGTAATCGACCACCACCAGCAGTTGGCGCGGTCCGGTGGCAGCCATCTCCTGGACCCACTCCCCGATGGAGTCGAGGGTCGAGTGGCTCCCGCTGGCCTGGACCAGCACCAGCCGTTGCGCGTAGGCATTCATCATCTCCAGCAACCCGGCGTAGCGGGGCATCTGCCGGAGCTTCGAAACCAGTCCGCTGCCGTTCGCGCTTCCCAGCGCCATGATGCCGAGCTTGCGTAGCGTCAGGGCATTGTCCCGGTCGCCGCGCTCGGCGCTCTCCAGGCAGAGCAGGCGCGACATGAGGTGGGCGCGGTCGTGCTCGTAGCAGATGTATACGGCCGCGCTCTCGGGGCTGCTGCGGGCGACGTTGCGGGCCACCTGCAGGCTGAAGATGGTCTTGCCAACGCCGAAGGCGCCTCCAATCACCAACAGGTCTCCGCGCCGGAGTCCCCCGTTGAGCACGTCATCGAGCGGGTCGAACCCCGTCGGCAGCGGGCGAAACCGCTCCCTGTCGCCCCCCGCGACCTGCCGTTCCACGTCGGACATGACCTCGGCCAGCGTGGCCGGACCGACACCCTCCGACCGCCAGGCAGCGGTTGTCTCCCCATTCAGCGTTGGCCTGTTCATCACTACTGCCCCCTACCGTCCCCCGCTCCTGTGGAGAGGGGCAAAGATGCTCGGCGACACGAAGAGCCCCGCCGCCTCGATCTTCTCCATGAATTTCGGGCGGATCCCCATGGGGGTGAAGTGCCCCTGCACCCGGCCATCCTGGACTCCAACTTGCACGAAACGGAAGATATCCTGCATCACGATCACGTCGCCCTCCATCCCCTGGACCTCGGTGATCCGGGTGACGCGCCGCGTCCCGTCCGCCAGCCGATCGAGGTGCACGATGAGATCGAAAGCCGCGGCGATCTGCTCGCGAATCGCCCGCAGGGGCAGATCCATCCCGGCCATCAGGACCATCGTCTCGACTCGGTGCAGAGTATCGCGCGGACTGTTCGAGTGGGCCGTCGTCATCGAGCCATCGTGGCCGGTGTTCATGGCCTGGAGCATGTCGAGGGCCTCACCGCCGCGTACCTCGCCGACGATGATGCGGTCGGGCCGCATGCGCAGGGCGTTGATGACGAGCTGGCGAATCGGGATCGCGCCCCGCCCCTCCACGTTGGGGGGACGGGCCTCGAGCGGGATGACGTGGCGCTGGCGAAGCTGCAACTCGGCCGCATCCTCAATCGTGATGATCCGCTCCCTGGCAGGCAAGAAGCTGGAGAGCACGTTCAAGAAGGTCGTCTTGCCGGTTGAGGTGCCGCCCGACACCACGATGTTGAGACGCGCCAGCACGCAGGCCCTCAAGAAGTCAACCATCTCTTTGGTGATGGCGCCCAGGCGGATCAGGTCGTCGGCGGTGAGGGCCGTCTTCGGGAACTTGCGGATGCTGAGCACCGGGCCCACGAGCGAGAGCGGGGGAATGATGGCGTTGACGCGCGACCCGTCGGGCAGGCGCGCATCCACCATCGGGCTGCTCTCGTCGATGCGCCGGCCCAGGGGTGCGACGATGCGGCCGATGATGCGCAGGACCTCGTCGGCATCCCGAAAATAGAGGTCGGTCTCTTCCAGAATGCCATTTCGCTCGACGTACACTTGATTGGGGCCGTTCACCATGATTTCGGTGATCGTATCGTCGCGCAGCAGTGGCTCGATGGCGCCGTAGCCCAGCACCTGGGCGACGATCTGCTCGAAGAGGTCGGCGCGATCCGTACGGCTCAGGAGGAGTTCGTCCTCCGCCAGCGTCTCCGCGAAGATTCGCTCTAACGTCCGCCGGACCTCCGCAACATTGTTGGTGTCGACGGTCGGGTTCAGTTCCGCCAGCAGCCGGCGTTGGACCCGGTCACGGATCGCCGCATAGGGTCCACCGCCATCCGGGCGCCCATTTCCCCCGCTGCGCGAGGGATCCGCGCGCGGGGCGGAGCGACCATTCTGGGCAAAATTCATCATTGTCTTCCTGCTCTCCTTCAGTAGCGGTTCACCCGGTCGAAGATCGGGCCACGAATGGCACGAACTGCCCTGTCCCTACTTGATCCAGATTGGGTCATACTCGTCCCAGTTGCTGTTGTTGCTGATATTTTGGGCGTTGCGGCCATCGGCATCCATGATCCAGATCTGCTTCCGGCCGGTCCGGTTCGACCAAAAGACGATCCGGCTGCTGTCGGGCGACCAGGACGGGTGCTTATCCCACTCCCAGGTATTGAGGGTCAACCGTGTCAGCTCGCTCCCGTCGGGCCGGACGACCCAGATGTCGTCGCTGCCGTTGTCGTTGCTGACGAAGGCAATCCGGCCGCCGTCCGGAGACCAGACCGGGTCGTAGCTGAGACCGGTCAAGAAGGTGAGCTGCCTGGGGGCCGGATTCGGGAACTGCTCGCTGCTCGGCGGTTGGATGAAGAGGTGAACCTTCCCTTCCTCAGCCTTGAGGTTGTAGACGCGGTAGCGACCATCCGGCGACAACCTGGCCCGCTCGACGAGCGCGTCGTACTGCTTGCGCAGCGCCGGGGAGTTGCCCAGGTATTGGCGATTCGCTCCCGCCGGGTCCATAGCCCAGAGGCCGGGCTGATCCGGGTTCTCGGAGTAGAAGACGATGCTGTTCCGGTGAGTCTGCAACGGCACCGGCGTCGGGGTCGGCACCGGCGTATTCACCAGCGCCAGCAGCGCCGGCGGGAACGTGGGCTCCGGCGTGACGGTCGGTGTCGGGGTCACGGTCGGCGTCGGCGTCGGCGTCATGAACGGCTGAATGGTGGCCATCCGCCCCCGCGCCAGCGCCGTATCGGCCACCGGCAGCTCCGTGGCCCGCCGGTATTGTTCGTAGGCCTGGTACAGGTCATCGCCGTCGCGGAATTGGTCGCCACTGTGGATGTAGGCGTCGTAGAGCAGAGTCGCCACCATGCCCTTGAGGTACTGGGGGCGCTTGTCGTAGACCTCGCGCAACCGGCTGATCGCCTCGTCCCAACGCCCCTGATAGTACAGGCTGTTTCCATCGAGAAAGAGCCTGGCCAGGCGCTGTTCCAGCGCCGCTTCAGTATCGCGGGGGTGGAGCGCCAGGGCCTTCGTAAAGTAGTCGAGGGCTTGCGGCACCGCCTCGACGGTGGGAGGATCGCGCTCGATGATCTCGCGCCCCATCGTGAGAGAGAGCTCGAAGAGCCGGTCGGTCACGAAGTCGGGCCGCTCGCTGACATCGATCGCCCGAATCTGCTCGTACTTTGTGATCGCCTCAACCGCCAACCCCGCCTGGTAGTCCGCCTCCGCGGCCGCGAAGAGTGTATCGAGATCTTGCCGGTGCTTGATCGCCGTGATCCGCTGGCTCACGTCGCGGTACCCCGGCGAGCGGACCAGGATCTCGGTGAACTTGACCACCGCCGGCTCGTAGTCGCCCTGCTCCTGCAGGGCGACGGCCTCCTGGTAGAGCGCGATGACCTCGCGCTGCGTCTCGACCTGTGCCAACCCCTTGAGCGCCTCGGGATGGTCGGGGACGAGCGCGAGCAGATCGTGATAGCGGGCCTCGGCCAGGTCGAGCTTACCGGCCCCCAGGTAGGCGTTAGCCTCCGCCAGGAGTTGCCCTTGCTGGCGCTCGAGCCGGGCCCTGGCCAGGAGCGGCGCCGCCTGCTCGCTGATGAAACGGCCCCCTTGCACGGCGAAGATCAGAATCACCAGCACCGTCAGGGCCCGGACCGTGAGAGCCCGCCACGGGATGATCCACTGCTTGGCTTTGACCCGGGTCGTCGCATCCAGGCTGGCTTTGAAGCGCGCCTCGTCGAGCGCCCCTTGCGCCACCCGGCTGTTGGGATAGAGGCGCGCCAGCTCCTCGAAGCAGCGGATGGCCTCCGCCCACTCCCCGGCCTGCAGGTGGGTGAGGCCCTCCTGGTAAAGGGGATCGTCGCTGTCTATCGCCTGTCCTCGAACTGCAACTGTCATCTTCTTCCCAACCTTCGCGAGTGAGTCCTGTTTTGGATGGATGCGCTCTCGCACGGCGATGCGCCTGGAACGCCTACCCAGGTCACAGATTCATGTTACGGTTACGGCGCCGTGCGCCTGCTCCCCAGCATGATTACAAAATTGACCAGATCAGGCGCTCCCGGGCCAAGGGCAACGACGAAGAGCGCCGGAATGAAGCAAAATACGAGTGGGAAAACCATCTTGCCCCCGGCCTGCCGGGCCAGTTCCTCGGCCCGCTGGCGCCGTTTGATCCGCATCTGCTCGGCTTGCGTGTGAAGTACCTGCGCGATACTCATCCCGAGCTGGTTCGACTGGATCAGGACCGTGACGAAGGTGCTTACCTCCTGCACCCCCAGCCGCTCAGCCATCCGCTCGAAGGCCACATCGCGCGGGGTGCCGACCCGCATCTCGGTCACCGCCCGGCGGAACTCGCGGGTCAGCGCGTTGTCCCACTTCTCGTTGACCTTGAACATCGCCGACTCAAAGGCCAGCCCAGCCTCGACGCTGATCGTCATCATGTCGAGGGCATCCGGAAAGGCCCGGATGACCTCGTGCTTCCGCTGCCGCACGCGCCTCCGGAGCCACAGGCGCGTGCCGACGTAGCCCGCCACGCTCATCATCAAGCTGTTGCGCAGGGCCATTGCAAACGGCAGGCTGTGCCCGAGCAAGAAGAAATAGCCACCGCCCATGAGCAAGACGAGGAACAGTTGCAATCCAAAAAAGTCCAGTGCCGTCAGGCCGCCGGGATTGCCGGCCTGCAGCAGCATACGCTCCGTTGTTTCCAGGTTGCCTTTGGGCGCGAACCGGCCCAAGAGGCGGAGCAGCCGCCAGAAGAGGGGTACGACCGCTCGCTGCACGAAAGGCTTGCCCAGGTCGATCGCCTCGACGACGTCGGGCCGTCCTACGTAGCTGTCCAGTCGATTCTGGACCATCTGAACCGGCGGCGACGGTCTGAAGGCCAGCCAGATCATGGCCGTCGCCACGCCGATCAGTGAGGCGAAGGCGAGCGGCGACCAGAGAAACCCGTTGGTTTGAATCAGAGCAGCGACATCCATGACGCTTACACCTCGATGTCGACAATCTTGCGCATGACCAGCACCCCGATCACCATCAAGACGGCGGCGGCCATCGGCAACAGACGCACCCATCCCGGTGCAAAAAGCTTACTCATGTATGCCGGATTCAGGATGAAGAGGCCAACGGCGAGTACCACCGGCACACCGGCCAGAACATAGGCCGTAAAACGCTGGTGGGCCGTCATCACGCGAACCTCCCGCAGGATGCGGATTCGCTCCCGCACCGTCTCGCCGATGGTGTCGAGTGTCTGCGCGAGGTTGCCCCCCAGCTCGTACTGGACCTTGATCGCCGTCACAACCAGGTCGAGGTCGTCGGAGCCGACCCGCTCCGACATGCCCTCCAGTGCCTGCTGGACCGAGAGGCCCAGCTCGAGCGCCCGCATGACCCGTGCGAATTCGGTCGACGCCGGTGGCGGCAGGCGCTCGACGACGATCTGTAGCGATTGCGAGAACCCATACCCGGCCCGCAACCCGCCCACGAGCAGCGTCAGGACATCGGGCAGTTGCTCGGTGAAAGCTCGCTGGCGCCGTCGCTTGCGAAAGCGCAGGTAGAAGAGTGGCAGGGCGGCGAAGACCGCACCCACAAACAAACCGACAACGATGTTGAGACGCACGGTGCCCAGCGCGAAGCCCAGCACCCCCGCCCCGAGGACCGCCAGCGCGAATTCGGCTGCCGTCAGCGGGAGGTCGGCGCGCGCCAGTTCCAGGGCCAGCTTTGGCCCGATCCCCAGGCCGTTCAAGAGGCGGTTGACCACCGGCCAGGGCCGGCGCCATGCCGGGAGCAGATCAGCGCCGGCCGTTGCGTCAAGCCCCGGCCCGCTGAACCCGTACTGCTGGAGGCGCTCTTCCACCGGGTCCTGCCGCCGGCCGGCGAACTGCGAGAGGGCGAAGAAACAACTCATCACCGCCAACGCGACGAGAATACTAAAGAGGAGTGGTCCGTTCATGAGCCTCCACACCGACGGGTAGCAGGGAACCAGAGATCAGGAGCCCGCGGCGAGAGGCGCAAGCGCGCCTCTCGCCCCACGCCCTCATTACGTCTCGGCGGAACGGATCGGGCGGCGAAACCGGCCGATCCACCCGCTCAAGCGCTCGGAATGCTGCTCGGCTTTCATCCCGTGCCTGGGAAGATCATCCGACAGACTCTCCACCAGCCGCTGCGCGAACTGCTGAACGGCGCGCGCCACCGCGCTGCGCTCGTGGCTCATCACCAGTGGCACGCCCCGGTTGATACTGTGCGTCGCCAGGGGCTGGTCGTCGGGGATGCTGTACTTGACCGTGACCCGCAGGCGTCGCTCGATGTCGCCCAACGGCACCCCGCCCACCATAGTCGCACGGTTCAGCACCAGCCAGACTTTTTCATCCGGATAGCCCCGCTCCTGGAGTTGGTCGAGCATCAGCCGGGTATTGCGCAGCCCGACCATCTCCGGCAGCACCGAGATGACGATGCGGTCGGCGCTATCCAGGAACGCGAAGGCGGTCTCGTCCAACGGCAACCCCAAATCGACCACCACCCAGGGAAAGAGGCGCTTGAGCCCGACCAGCACCTGCTGCACCTGAGGCAGGGACATCGGGCTCGACAGATCGGCCGGCGGCGGCGCCAGCAAGACCCGGATCTCCGAGGCATGCCGCACCAGGACGCCGGAGATCAGATCGTCGTCGAGCCGCGAGAGGCGCGGCAGCAGATCGACGACGGTCCGCCTGGAAGGCAGGTTCAAGGCCACGTCCACCGCCGGCGAGGCGTAGTCCGCA
The DNA here is from genome assembly GCA_003520455.1 of Chloroflexota bacterium. The sequence continues at coordinate 8,838 of DOUV01000745.1, forward strand.
TCCATGAGGACGACCTCTTTTCGGCTGATCGTCTGCAGGCGGATCGATGTGTTGATCGCCAGTGTCGTGCGCCCCGTGCCCCCCTTGGGCGCGCAGAAGACGATCACGCGGCCGTTGGTGGTCTGAGCGGCGGGCCCCACCCCATTCTTGCCCGGCGTCCGCGCGAGCACTTGCCGCAGGGTCGTTCGCAGCTCGTCCCCACGCAGGGGCTTGGTGACAAAGCCGCGCGCCCCCGCCAGCAGGGCCTCGCGCACCTGGTCGATGGCATCCGCCTGGACCAGGGCGAGGATCGCGGCCGAGG
>DOUV01000084.1 GCA_003520455.1 Chloroflexota bacterium
GTTGCGGATGCGCACGTTGGCGACGGTCGCGAAGGTCTCGGCCAGAACCGGCCAGCCCGCCCGCACCACCGGCGAGCGCTCGACCTGGCGGTGAGTCACCAGCGCGCCCACGTGGAGCGCGCCGGTGCCATCCACCTGAATGTGGCGCAGGCCGGGCACGCGGCGCAGGCTGATGAGGGCCTGCGGCATCAGCAGCCCCTGGCGCATGACCAGCGTCACCCAGGTGCCACCGGCCACCAGCCTGGCGGCCTCTCCGAAATAGGCGGCCATCCGGAGGAGCTCGTCGATGCCGGCCGGTTCCAACCATTCAATATCGAGCATGATGAAAACTCGAGATGCTCATCGAAGGAGTCCTGGAACAGCGCTCAGAAAGTCGCCGGGGGTGCGCGATCGGAGACTTCCGAAGTCTTGCGAGACGTCGCAAGTCTGACGCCTTGCCCGGTGCCCTAGCCCGACCAGGCCAGGATGGTGCGGACCGCCTCATCGTACAGGGGGCGGGCCAGCTCACGCGCGCGGACCGGGCGGATGCGTTCGTACATGTAGACAATTTTGGCGAAGATATCGTAGCGATTCACGCCGTACCGGCCCACCGGGATCCAACTGAGGAAGTACTCAACGTTGGTTTCCAAGAAGCTCAGGCTGTCCGCCGCCTGGACGAGATCGGCTTCCGGCCAGCCCCCGTCCTCGTGGACCTCGATGAGCCGGACGACGTGCTCGATCAGCGTCGGATCGGCACCCTGCTCGCGCAGCCAGCCGGCGACGATGCGGGCCGAGCGCTTGCTGTGGGCCTCGTTGTAGAGGGGATCGCCCCAGCCACGCGTTGTCGCCTCCACCCGGGGCTCGTCGGGGCCGGGGAAGTGCCGCTCCATATCGTGCGTCAGGGCTGCCAACTGGGCGGCTTCCGACGCGTGCGGATCCAACTCGAGCAACCAATCCAGTGTCCGCTCCAGGTGCCTCACATTCACATAATCAACAACCCAGGTGTGAGCACGGTCGAGAAGAGAGGTCATGAAGGGCTTCCAGGGAAACGTGCGCCAGGAGATGATACAGGGGCGCACGGCCGTGCGCCCCCTATCAAGCTTCTAGCTCAAGATCGTAACTGTCCCGGCCATGCCGTTGACGCGGACGCGGTCACCGTTCTTGATGCGATGGGTCGCATCGAGGCACCCGACGACGGCGGGGATCCCAAACTCGCGAGCGACGACGGCCGGGTGAGCCAGCACGCCGCCGGAGTCGGTCACGAGCCCCCTGATCTTGGTGAAGACGACGACCCAGGCCGGGTTGGTCATCTTGCAGACCATGATGTCGCCCTCACGCACCTGGTCGAACTCGGTCGGAGAGGCGACGACGCGGGCCGTGCCCTCGACCACGCCGGGCGAGGCCGCCAGGCCGCGAACCTCGTCCGCGGGCTCCGTCTGCTTCGACTGGCTGCGCTCGAAGACGCCGGGGTAGCCCCACAGGCCCACGTAGGGTTCCTCGTAGAGTGCCCACTTCGAGGCGCTGCCCACCCAGTCGCGCGGGCGGATACTGTAGGCATTCATCCGCGTCTCTTTGCGCTCCTCGACGGTGGCGCGGGCCTTCTCGGCATCGGGCGCGCCGCCCAGATTGCGGATTTCGTCGTGTTTGAAGTAGACGATATCCTCGGGATCGTCCAGCAGCCCCATCTGGGCAAAGCGGCGGCCGACCGCCATGTAGACCAGGCGGACACGGGCGTAGGTGCCCTGGTCGTAGTAGAAATGATGGTCGGGCGTGAGGGGCGCCATCAAGAGGGCGACGTCGAGGGCCTCCTGGAGCTTCGGCCGGTCGGCCTCGTTCTGGAGCTGGCGCCACATCTCCTCGATCGCGGCGTCGCGCTTCTGGCGAGTCTTCTCGACCTCGGCGTCCACATCATAGTCGCTGACAAGGTAGCCCTTGATGCCCTGGATGATCGGGCGCGGGTTCTCGTACCAGGTCTCGAAGGCATACTCGTGGGTGTACATGGCCTTGAAGCCGTATTCATTTTGATAGGCTTTGATGTCCTCGGCCAGGAAACGCTGCCCCGCCTCAGTCTGCCTGAGATTGGCGATGATCTCGTCGCCGCTGTCGGGCTCGAAGGCGGCCTGCAGGGCCGGGTGGTCGGCGACTTTGTCGCGCAGCCGCGTCAGCGCCCGGATTGAGTCCCAGTTGCGGTCGTCCAGGGAGAGCAGGATATCGCCCTCGATGTCGGCGTCGTGGCCGCCACACAGATCGGCGAAGGTATTCTTGAAGTTGACGAATGCCAGGAACTGCGAAAGGTTGAGTTGCCAGTGATAGCGGAAGTGTTGCTCCTGGATATCGAGCGCCTCCTCGAGGTGGATCATGAGCTCGGGCAGCGAGACCTCCTCGAGCGGGAAGGTGTCGAGGTATTCCATGTTGCGGAGCGTCTGGGGGAGGATGCGCTCCTCCCACCACTCGTGGAACTTGTAGCCATAGGTCCCGGCGACCAGGCCGAAGTAGGGACCGACCTGGGCGGCGCGCTCGTCGCTGGGGCGGACAACCGAGGTGTAGACGTAGCCGTTGATGTTCTTGGCGATCCAATCCTCACCGAAGGGTAGGCCGAAGCGGCGGTACATGTAGGCGCAGGTGTACCACCAGCCGCCGATGTCGAACCAGAGCGGCGAGATCGGCTGGGGGCAGTGCAGGTCGTCGTACCACCAGAAGCGCCCCTTCTCCTCGTCGTCCTTCCACTCGATCGGGAAGGACTCGTCGCCGTAGAAGGTGGCGAGCACCTCGCTGCGGTCGGTCCCGAAGGCGGGCGCCGCCTGACCGTTGCCGGAGCTTGCCGCAGCCGTCGAAGTGTCCTCGGGTGCAACCAGAGTTTCGTCAGCCATCGCGAACCCTTTCTACGTGCCTTCCCGCACGTCGTGCGACCAGCCAACGGTTGCGAGTTGAAAAGTTGGGAGGTTGAAGGTCTGGTTGCCCGGTCGAAACCTTCAACTTTCAACCTCTTCCCTTGCAACCGCCTCCTGGCCCGGTTGGATAAGAACTTTGACCGCGCCGCCCTCGCGGCCGGTGAAGGCCCTTAGAGCGCGGTCGAACGCCACGAGCGGATAGCGGTGCGTAATCAGCGAGCGGACGTCGAGCCGGCCGCTGGCAAGCCAGGGAACCACCTCCTCCACCGTCCCGCGGTTGGCCCGGCAGCCACGCAGATCAATCTCTTCCAGGACGATCTTTTTGATATTAAGGGCGGCATCGTGCCCGGGGATGCCGATCATGGAGATGGTGCCACCCCGGGCCACCATCTCGACCGCCTGCTGCACCGCGGTCTCGGTGCCGGCGCACTCCAGCACGACCTCCGGCCCACACCCGCCGGTCATCTCATGCACCCTGGCGACCGAGTCTTCGCGGCGATAGTCGATGGTCTCAGCGCCCAGCCGGCGCGCGTGCTCGAGGCGCGCCCCACTGCCGGCCACGATGACGCGGCCGGCGCCGAGGTGGAGCGCGCACTGCTGAACAAATAAGCCCATCGAGCCGGAGCCCAGCACGACCACGGTGTCGCCGGGCGCGATGTTGCCCCGCCTGGCGGTGTGTAGGGCGATGCTGGCCGGGTCGATCGCGGCGGCCTCCTCCAGCGGCACGTTCGGGGGCACTTTGACCACACTCTTCACCGAGTGAACAACGT
>DOUV01000086.1 GCA_003520455.1 Chloroflexota bacterium
CTACTCGCGCGACCCCGAGGTGTGGTGCCGCGCGCTCCTCGAGATCGTGTCGACGCCGGCGGTGAGGGAGGCATTGCGCCGTCGCGGGCCGCAGTACGTCAAGGCGCATTTCGACAGTACCCGGATGGCGGAGCGGCTTGTCGCCGAGGTCTACTCCGCCTGTGCAGCCGGGCGGGCATAGCGGGAGGCGGGAGTGGACAAAAACGTCGTGTTCGTCACGTACACGATGATGACGCCCGCGGTGATCGGCGGGGCGTTCATTCGTGCCCTCCGGCTGGCGACGGAGCTGCACCGGCGCGGCTGGTCACCGATCATCTGTAACGCGGGCCCGATGCTTGACGACCCGAAAGTTCGGCAGGCACAGGGGATCGTACGTTTCGTCGATCTGGATGAGGCCCTGCCGGGGGCGGATGCCACGATGGCGGCCGGCTTCTTCACCTCGTTGCGCCCTGCCGTCGTGGTCTTTGGCGAGGGGCCGCTGCCCAGAATGGAGGTATTCTTCGAGGCCGCCAAACTCGTCAAGCGGCCCCTGGTCATGCTGGAGCAGTACTACCAGCACTGGTTGTTCACCCCGAGGCACGACGTCGACCTCCTGTTGCTGTATGGACTCACCTGTTTCTGGAAAGACGACCTGATCCTCCACAAACCGGCCGTGATGGTTCCACCGTATATCGAGCACGTCGTTCCGAAGGAGGACCTTCCGGTCCCCAGGCACCTTCACACGCTCCCGTGGGTCACCCTGATTGCCTATGATTCGACCGTGCTTCACAAGGGGATCGACCTGCTCGCCAGTCTCGGGGCGATACCGGCCGCCGTTATCACCGTCAGCCACGATCCGCAGGAAGCTCGACGGCTCCTGGATGAAAGCATGCCCCCGGCTCAACCAGCCGCCACGCTGCCGTTGCAGAGCGATGCGGCTGTGGCCGGGCTGATGGGCACCAGCCGCGTGGTGCTGGTATCCAATGGGTTCTTGCAGATCATGGAAGCGCTGGCGATGGCCTGCCCGGTCGTCTGCATCGACCGGGGCGTGGGTTTCGCCGCCTGGATATTGGACGATCGTTTCCGGCCGTATGTCTCGATTGGCGAAACCACCGAGCAACAACAGGCCAGAATCGGGCAGTGGCTGGCGACCTCGCCCTTCCCCCCCAGGCTGCGGGATGCGTTGCAGCACGAACGAGGCGGAACACGTCTCTGTGCCGATCTGATTGAGGCGTTGGCGGCTCGACGCTGGACGGTGCCCATGCTGCGACGGCAGGCAGGTACCATCATCGGCAATCTGAAGCAGGGTATCTTGTAGAAGGTGGGGTAGGGAGAAGCTATGACTCTTGAGAATCAGATCGTTCTCATCACCGGTGGATCACGCGGCATCGGCCGGGCGATTGCCCTGCGACTGGCGCGCGAGCGCCCGGCGCATATTGTGATCGGCTACTGCATGAACCATCAGGCAGCGCGCCAGACAGTGGCCGACGTCGAGAGTCTTGGGGTCTCCGCCTCGGCTATAAGCACCGATGTTGGGAATAGCGATCTGCTGCGCGAGCTGTTCGACCGGGTCCGGCAGCGGTGGGGTCGCCTGGATGTCTTCATCAGCAACGCGGCCCGCACCACTTTCCGGCCGGCGATGGAGCTCAACGTGCGCAACTGGCAGCGCATCATGGATATGAACGCGCGGGCCTTCTTACTCGGCGCACAGATGGCGGCGACGATCATGCGCGACAACGGCGGGGGGCGGATTATCGGGCTCAGCAGCCTCGGCGCACGCTCGTACGCTCCCGGCTATGCCGGACTGGGGGCGGCCAAGGCGGTGATGGAATCCTTGACACGCTATCTCGCCGTCGAACTTGCTCCCTGGGGCATCAACGTCAACGTCGTGTGTGGCGGTTTCATCGACACCGACAGCATGCGCCTGGCACCGCAGTACAAGCAGTTGACTGAATACATCACGTCTCGTACGCCGGCGCAGCGCCTCGGCCAGCCCGAGGACCTGGCGGGAGTGGTCGCGTTTCTGTGTTCGCCCGACTCGGACTGGATCCGAGGACAGACGATCATCGCGGATGGTGGATTCTCACTCATCATGTGACAATGAATATTGGTGGCCAGGCTCGGTCGTGGCGCGGCTCGCGCCATGATCGAACCTGACAATCACTTCTATCAGGGTGCGTACGCCCATGGAACGATTGAAAGGCCGGACGGCCGTCGTGACGGGCGGATCGCGTGGCATCGGCCGGGCGATCGCGCTGGAAATGGCGCGTGAGGGAGCGTCCGTCGTCGTGAATTATCGCAGCCGGAGGGAGGCGGCCGAAGAGGTGGTCTCTGAGATCACCGGTCCGGGCGGGCGGGCGTTCGCCTTCCAGGCCGACGTCACCGACGAGACAGCGGTCCGCCGGCTCGTCAGCGCCGCGATTCGCCAGTTGGGCCGCATCGATATCCTGGTCACGAACGCCGGGGTGGCGCGGGATCAACTGCTGGCCGCCATGACCCTCGACCAGTGGGAGGAGGTCATCAAGACCCATCTGCGCGGCACCTTCCTCTGCATTCGCGAGACAGTGCCACACATGATGGTCCAGAAATCAGGGAGCATCGTCACCCTCTCCTCGATCGCCGCCGACCACGCCGGCCGGGGGCACTGCAATTACGTCGCCGCGAAGGGTGGGATCAACGCCATGACACGCTCCCTGGCCGTCGAACTCGCGCCCAAGGGCATCCGCGTGAACGCCGTCTCACCCGGCGTCATCCTCACCGACATGACCAGACGGGTCCGCGACCTCGCGGAGAGCGAGATCCTGGCCCAGATCCCACTCCACCGCTTTGGGGAGCCGCATGAGGTGGCCCGCGCCGTCTGCTTCCTGGCCTCCGACGAGGCCAGTTATATCACCGGCGAAGTCTTGCACGTCACCGGAGGCTTTGGCCTCTGAGAAAAGGGTTCAGGCAGGCGCACACGCGTGTGTGGTGGACCCATCAAAACAGCTATCTATTACCCACAAGTTG
>DOUV01000866.1 GCA_003520455.1 Chloroflexota bacterium
CCAGTAGCCGTGCAGCGGCTCCATTGCGGTCAGGGTGTTGAAGCTGGGGTCCAGGTCGGGGTAGTAGGAGAGCGCCCCGCCCGCGAAGCCCAGGACGGCGCTGTAGTGGCCGTCGATGCTTTGCAGGGCCGTGGCCACGGGGAGGGGCTGGCGCGGGAGGTAGCTGACCAGGTTCCAGCCGGCGGCCAGCGCGAGGGGGCGGTCCTCGGCGAACGTCTCGCCGACCACGCGCAGCGTCGCCAGCGCCGGCTGCTCACTGTTTACTCTCTTAATCCAATACCCGTATTCCGCCTTCATCTCCTTCAGCGTGTTGACCTCCGCCGGCAGGTCGGGGTAGTACGAGAGGGCGCCGCCGTCGAAGCTCTGGATGACGGCGTAGGTGCCGCTGATGGGGCGCTGGACGACGGTGATGTCGGGGGTGAAGGGGTGGACGTAGGACGAGATCAGGTTCCAGGACTCGGCCAGGGGCACGTCCAGGATCGAGACGAGCTGCCGGGCCTCGGGTGGCTGGGCACAAAGCGGCGCAGGGCCATGGCCGGTACCATCATCGTTGGGAACGATCCTGAGCTCGTGGTCGCCGGGGTCGCCACTGAGCCAGGCGACGCTGACCGTTTCGGAGTCGCCAGTGCCGAGAGCGCGCGTCGTGATGGCTGTGCCGATGAGGCCATCGTCGGCGTAGAAGGACACCGGCAGGCCGGCATCCACGTTAGCGCCCCCGGTGTTGGTCACCTGTGCTATCAGGGTGATGGGCGTCACGGCGCCCACGGCGGTCATGGCGTCCACCAGGGTCGCGGTCAGGTCGGCAGCCGTGCAGGTCACCGTCACCTCAAACGGCCCTGTCGTGGTGACGTTCCCCCCCAGGTCGTGTGCCTCCAACCACAGCGTGTACACGCCCGCCTCAGTGGGCCGCAGCATATAACTCCAGTCGCCGCTCTCGTCGCGCGTCACCAGGTCACGGTAGGACGTGCCCTCCGGCGGATCCACGCGTGCGTAGACCTCGTCCACACCGCCGCCATCGGTCACCTGGCCGGCCAGCACCGGATCCAGAGCATCCTGGAACACCTGGGAGATGAAGTTGGTGACAGTCAAGGTTGGCGGCACCACGTCCAGTTGATAGGTCAGGCTGATGGCGCCGGCGGCGCGAACGGCCAGTGCACCATAGGTTGAGCCGCCGATTCCTGGGGTGCTGTTGCCCACGCCGTCTATCCCGTAGATGGTCAGCGCCTGCGTCAGGCCGTCCGCGCCTTCGATCCAGGGCAGCGAGTAGGCCCACGTCCCTGCTGAGAAGAGCGCCGCCCCCTGCGGCGTCAGGCTGAGACGTCCGCGGTTGTAGGTCCCCTCATTCAGTGCTGTGTTGAGGTCGCAGATGCGCAGCGTCCACGTGCCCTGGGATGCTTCGCCGTTGAAGGCGCTCAACGCCTCCGAGGGCCGCGCCGGGCGATCGTAGTAGGGCTCCGTCGGGTCGTCGTTGGCGCTGTTGTGCAGCGGGCCGGCCGCCGCATCGTCCAGCCACACGTCGTAGTTGGCGAAGCCGTAGCTCGCGCCGCTGGAAGCGATCACCCGCGCCTGCATCCCCGCCGGGGAGACCAGGTCTACGGTTAATTCCTCGCGGGCCGGATGCCAGGCATTGAAGCCCAGCTCCACGTCCCCGACGACGAAGTCATCGCTCACGGTGAAGGTGCGGGTGATGAGTTGCCCTGAGCCCGGCAGAGCACCACAGGGAATGGAGCCGGTGACGGTGACGGGCACGGTGGGCACGTCGTCGTAGACGTGGGCGGTGCCCGTGGGCACCTGGGTCGTCACCAGCGTTGTCGCCGCGTCGCAGATGGTCCCGCCTGTGGTTTCACGACAGACCTGCACCTCGCCCCCGCTGTGACTGTCGCTGATGACCCCCGTGAGCAGATAGCCCGCCGGTCCGATCATCTCCTCACCCGCGACGGTATACGCCACCGAGTCCAACGTCACCGTCGGCGGCGTGGTGTCCACGACCACCGTCCGCCATGGTGTCGTCCAGTCGCTGACGTGGCCGAGGCCATCGGTCGCCCGCGCCCGCAGGTCGAACTCGTCACCGTCGTTGCCGGTCACGTCCCAGTCGCAGGCCCACTCTCCATCGTGAGGCGTGGTGTCGGGGCAATTGAGGACAATGACGCCGCCCAGCGGGTCGCGTACCTCCACCTCCACCAGCGGCACACCCGACGGGTCGGCGGCGTAGGCGCGCACGGTGTTGGCTCCGGCCCGCACGGCAACCAGAGTGGGGTCGATGCCCACGTACTGGGGCGGGTCAATGTCCACCGCGTGATCGGACCAGACCCACTCCAGTGGCGGACTGGTGGGGATGCCCGCGGTCCCGGTGAACGGCGTGCGGGCGTCGAAGACCAGGCCGTCCAGCACGGCCCACTCCAGCAGCGGGCGGCAGACTTCCGGTGGCAGGCCGTCCACGTTGATGCAGCGGTCGTAGCGCCAGTTGGTCTCCACGTCCACCACACTGTTGAAGGTCACCGTCACGGTCTGGCCCGGTGCGACCGCACCCACAGCCAGTTGCCGGTACTCCATGTAGCTGCCGTCCTGGCGAATGCCGTCCGGCAGGCTCAGGGCGTAGTAGGCTTTGACCAGGGCCTGGACGTCTGCAGCCGCAGTGGTGCCCTGGTTGGCGACGCTCAGAGCATAGGTGACGACCTGCCCGTGGCCTAGCGGCGGGTGATTGTTGTCCAGGAAGGTGAAGCGCTGGCTCTTGGGGCCTGGCTCCCCGAAGAGGTTCTGCCACTGCCAGAAGAGATCGTCGCCGAACAGGGAGTAGGTGGTCCCCAGCGGTTCCGCCGTGAGCTGCACTCGCAGGTCGCTGTCCACGAAGCCCGGCCGGTCAGGCAGCTCCTGCCACGACGCGGTGTAGGGGCAGATCAGCGGCCCCAGGCTCTCCCAGCGGTAGGCCCACACCAGGGCGAAGTCCTGGAGGGGCGCCGTCCCCGCCAGCGGGTTGACGACCAGCCCGCTGTTGACCGGGTTGATCTCGGGGAAGGCCGTCCACAGGTCGAGCGCCTCCTCTTCGCTGGCCACGGCCAGCAGGCCCAGGGAGCTGGTGGTGGGGTCGGAGATGCCCAGCAGGTCGAACGGCAGGTACAGATCAGTGACGCCGTTGCTCAACTGGAATTGATCGGGGGTCAGCCAAAGGCTTAGATCCCAGCCGTTGGTGCCCGGGTTCCAGGCCAGCAGCGCGGCCGTCTGGCTATCCTTAACCCACACCAGGTAGTCGGCTTGCATCGAGACCTTTGAAAAGGCCTCGTAGGCATCGGAGAGATGCGCCTGTTCAAACACAGGCGCCTGGGAGATGTCCTCCGGGATGAGATTGCCGGGCAGATAAATGCCCGGCGCGGGGCCGCCATAGGGGTTGTAAAGCTGAGTGGCGCCGCCCGGCCTGGTATCGAAGTAGACGAACAGGTCGCCCTCGACATCCCAATTGGCACCGACCCAGGCCAGGCGCAGGGCGTCCCCGTCCCAGGTGGTGTAGAACTCCTGGTTTTCGTAGAGCGAGGCACTGGCCGGGGCGCGGTCGGCCACGCGGCGGCTGCGGCCCATCTGCGTGCAGCCGCTGTCCATCCAGCCTTTGTAGCTCGCCCAGACTCCCGAAGTCTCCGAGACTTCCGAAGTCTCCCGGGTAATGTCCGGCGTGAGGGGATTGTCCACGTAAACCGGGCCGACCACCTGCTCTTGCCGGTTGCCGTAGAGGTCCACCGGCACCACGTGGGCGTACACCTCCAGCGCCTCGCTGATCACCTCGGTGTAGCTGTAGACCATGCCGGCGGGGATGAAGACCGCTTCGGCCGTGGATGTGGGGCTCGTCGTCCAATCCACCCAATAGCCGGTGAGGCCACTGCCATCGGTGGACGGCGTCCACTCCACGACGAGCAGGTTGCCATCGGTGATGGTCTGGCGGGGCTCGACAGGATGGCGGGCGCCGAGGAGGTCGAAGTAGCTCAGGGTGATGGTGACGGGCGCGGGCGGCTGCATGTCGAAGAGGATCGGTGCGGTGGTCTCATTGGTGTGACCGCCGAAGTCCGTGGTGCGGGCGGTCACGTTGTAGGTCACGCCGTCCGGATCGCTATCGCCGATGGGCCACAGGGAGCGCCACCCCCACCCCGGCCCTCCCCCGCCAGCAGGGGAGGGAGAGAGGGAGGCGTTGCCCCAGCCCCGGCTGTCGGGGTTCACGTCCACCCTGGCCACGCCGATGCTGTCCGCAGCGCCGCCGGTGAGGATGGCTGTGCCTTGATAGGCGCGGTGGGCCGTCGTGATGACGGTGGTGTCGAAGGTGGGCGGGGCCGGTGCCACCAGGTCCACGGCGACGGTGATGGGATGGGTGGTGGTCTGGGCCTGGCTAGACCAGTCGGTGGCGCTGGAGTTGAGCCGATAGGTGCCTTCGGTCAACGGCGTGTAGGCCGTGCTCCACGAGGTCTCGGTGATGGCCCCGGGCGCGGGTGGCGCCGGCCAGTTGGCGGTGTAGAACGGCACGTCGTTGGCGGTCACGCTGAGGCCTTGCAGGGAATTCTCGGCATAGGCCCGGCCTTCAACGCTGAAGGCTGTGGTGGTCGAGAACACGGTGCCGTTACTGGGGGTGATGACCGCCGAATCTACCGGCAGCTCCGGTGGGGGCGGCGGTGTTGGCGTCGGCGATGGCGTGGCCGTCGGCACCGGCGTGGGCGTGGGAGACGGCCCCCACTGCGGTGTCGGGAACGGGGTAGGCGTGGGTGGCGGCGCCGGAACGTGCCCGATCGGTGAGTACGACCCGGTCGCGCACTGGCCATAGGCGTCGCAGGCGTAGAGAGACATCAGAGGCAGCGCGCCGGGCACCTGGCACTGGGCCATGATGCGCACCAGACGGGTGGTGTCGGAGACCACGTCGCGGTACCAGTCCGAGACCTCGTGGAAGTAGGTGCGCTGCCAACTACTCTCGGGACAGGAGCAGCCGGTGAACGAATTCTCGTCCAGGTTCAGGTCCTCGACCTTGCAGGTGACCTCGGTCGGCCCGAACGGCAGGCTCAGCCACTTCAGGTGGGGCTCGACCCGCGGCGCGGCCGTATCAACCATCCCGTTCCAGGGGGTCACCCGGCCGGGCCAGTAGGGGGACGGGTCCACGTCGTAGCCCTCCAGCCGGAGCGGGTAAAAGCCCTCGAGGCCGGGCATCTTGTACGTCCAGGTGGTGGTGGTGATACCGGGGCCGGACTCGGCCAGTTTGGCCTGCCCCCTGCGCCAGTAATAGGGATCCTTCCAGAACTCGCCGTCCTGCTCCGCGGTGCGATCGAACATCACGTGCAGGGTGCCGACGCCGAGCGCCTCCGGCCCGGGATCGGTGATGGAGCCGGTCAAGACCGTGCCGGTGCCGACGATGCCGTCGGTGTACGGCCCGGTCGAGACGAGCTCGGGCACAGGCGGCCGGTTGTCAACGCCGAAGATGCCGTAGACCTCCTCGCCGGTCCAATTGCCGGCATTGTCCCGGGCCCGCAGGGAAAGGGTGTACACACCGCTGGGGTTGGGCAGGGCACCGCCATCGTTGTTGAAGGTCGGCATCCAGTATTCCAGCTCCCACTGACGGGGCGATGCTCCGTTCGAGTTGTAAGTGAGGCTTTGCCAGCCGCCGCCGGATCTTGTTTTCGCGGTAACCTTATCCTGCACCTGCGGGCGATGCTCGCCCTGCAGCAGCACATCCACGGTCCCATCGGTCTGGTCGGTGACCTGGCCGCGTACCGTGACGGTCCAGCGTTCCTTGACACCGTCGTACACTGCCTTCTGGCGCACACTGCTGGCGGAGAGCTGCGGTGGCGTGCGATCGATGAAGACGTTGATGGTGGACGGGTTGCCGACGTTGTCCGCGGGGTCGATGGCGCGCACGCGCAACGTGTGCCAGCCCTCACCCAGAGGGCCGGTATCCCAATCATAGCTCCAGGTCTCGGCGCCGTCCGCCTCCTGCCATCCCCCGCCGTCCACGCTGACTTCCACCTTGCGCACGAAGGTGTTGTCCTGCGCTTCGCCGCCGATGACAAACGTGCCGAGCGGGGCGATGTGTTGCCCATCTGCCAGCGAGGTGATGCGGGCGGTGGGCGGGCTGGCATCCACGGTAATCCGGTCCTCGACCTTCTGTTCGCTCCGGCCGAGCGGCGTGGTCGTCTCGTGCAGCGAGGTCCGGTTCACGTGCACCGCTTCGCCATCCGCCGTTGTGCGCGAAACCAGGCACTCGGTCACCGAATCGTCCAGCGCCTTGACCTTCTGGGAAAGCGTCTTGATCTCCGCCGCCGGCAGCGCATCCGGCCAGACCGCGAACTCGTCCAGCCAGCCGCGGAAGGAGTTGCCCCAGCGGGCCTGGCCGATGCGCAGCGGGCCTGTGCCCCAGTAGTAGCGGCTGGTGACGTCCTGCGCCACCTGCTCACCGTCGCGATAGATGGTGCGCTGGCCGCTGCCGTAGTCGTACGTGCAGGCCCAGTGGTGCCAGTCGGTGTCGGTGTATTGGGCCGTTGTTACCAGGTAGTTGGTCGTGTCGAAGGCGCAGATGAACTGGTTACTGCTCCAGAAGCCCATGTACAGGTCCCGGTCGGATGCGTTCATCCCCTGGCTGACGATGTACTCGTTCCGGTTGACCCACTCCCGTTTGACCCAGGCGGCGATGGTGAACGAAGTCTGGTTCATGGGCACGTCGGCGCCGGTGATCACGTCGTTGCTGCCGTCGAGCTTCACCGCGTTGTAGGCCATGCCCTTCTGGCCGGCCTCGGGGCAACCGGGGGAGCTGCACTCGCCCGCCGCGTAGCCGCTGCCGGCGGCATTGTTGAAGGTTTTGGCGCCGCTCGGCTCGTCGAAGGGGTAGACGACCGTCGGGCCGAAGTAGTCGTTCTTGACCTCCGCTTCCGAGAAGGCGTACGGATAAACCTTCACTTCGTCAATGAGGCCCTTGTACCACGTCATGCCGCTGCCCGAGCCGCCTCGGGACATGCCGATGTTCAACCGCAGGTCGCCTCTCAGGAACGAGGACGCCATGTTGCCCGAAGCCACCAATACCTTGTCCGCGTACAGACGCTGCCCGTCCACGCGACTGCCGAAGGTATGAGCGACGTGGTGCCACTGGCCATCTGCGTAGCCAGCGCTTGAGGAGCAGATGGTCTGGCCGTTCAGCCTGGCGCACAGCTTGCCGCCCTGCAGGAAGATGGTGCGATCGGGACTGTGCACGTCGTTGCGCGGCGTAACGGAGAACATGGCGCACGTCGTACATTCGGCCTTGAACCAGAACATTACGGTGCCGGCCTTGTCTAAGATCGTCGTTAGCGCGTAGGCGTGATTGGCGTTGCCGGGCAACCAGATGGCGTTGCCCCGCTTGCCTGCGTGGCCAGCTTCACCCGGAATAGAGGCCGTATTGTCCCACTGGGCATCGTTGCCGAAGCCAGAGCTGTCCGCCAAGGTCGTCGCTCCCCGGTCTTCGTCCAGGTGGTACAGATGCTCCGGCCGCGGCTCGGTACACGTCGCATCCAGCAGGTAGTTCTTGCCGCCCGGCTTGGCAGTGTCCCGCTCGCCGCGCAGCTCGCCGTTCATCCCCACCGCCTGCGTGTGGACGCTGGTCTGGCCGTTCAGGCCCCAGGCCATGATCCAGCCGCCGTTCACCGGATCAGCGCTGATCGCTGTCTCCCAGCCGGCCTGGTCACTGAGGTTGGCGACCGTGAACTCGTCGGAAATGTAGGACCCGGCCACCACGCGCCCACGAATGCTCCGGTTGCCCGGCACGCGGCTGATGTAGATCGCCAGGGCGCGGCCACTCAGCGAGTCGTAGGCGATGTGCGGGCTTGTTTCGCTGGCGCTCGTGGTGGAAACCGCGACCGGCTTGCTGACCGATTGGCCCGAGACGTAGGCCGTGTAGATGTCGCTGCCCCGCTCGTAAGCCACCTGGTAGCGGTCACCGATCCAGACCAGGGCAGGGCTCCACAGGTTAGACCCGCTGTCCAGCGTCAGTACACTGCCGGTCTTGTCGCCGTTAGCGAGCACGCGGCGCGCCTTGATTTCCTCGGTGCCTGAGCACTTGCGCTTCCACGCCAGCAGGAAATCGGTCCCATCGGTGGCGACGATCGCGCCTGATGCTTCGCATCCGCCGCCAGCGGACTCGACCTTGATCACACTCAGGGAGCCCCAGTTGGGTGTGGTGCTCTTCCAGGAAATCCAGTAGGTGTTGTAGCTGGTATTCTTGTACGAGTAGACGACGATACAACGGCCGTCGTTGTTGCAGGCGATAGCCGGGTCCGACGTCGCGCTGAAGCTCGACTCGCCCATCACCTCCTTGGGGCCTCCCGTGATGCCATCGGGCGTGATGCTGTAGCCGCGCACGCGCCAACTCTCCCGGCTGACACCGGCGTAGGCCGTGTTCCACCCCCGGACCGGCACCACCACCAGGCTGAGCGCCTTTGGGGAGTTGCTGGTGTAGAGGTTGGTTTCCCAGGGGTCCCAGGCCCACACCGACGGCGTGTGCAACTGCGAGTTCACGTCGGTCTTCAGGGCCACGTCCTGGTTGCCGGTGCCGGCCGGCACGGTGAGCTGCGAGTAGAGGGACTGCGACTTGCCCTTGGCGATGTCGAAGACCATCTCCAACGGGTTGCCGGTCAGCGGGCTGGCCGTCAGTTCCGTCTGGCCGCGCACCCAGAGTCCGCTGGCCGACTTGACGTTGTTCTGCACCGTGGTGGTGTAGAGGAAGGTCTGGGTGGGCTTCACCACCAGGTCCGGCTCGCTGATCTCGGTGTAGACCCCGATGGGGTTGGTGTTCCAGACGTAGGGGTTGAAGAGGTTGTCGTTGTAGCAGTCCTTGCGCTCTCCCTCGTCGGCCACGTTGCCGCAATCGGTGTGCAGGGTACGCTCGAACAGGTCGTCCATGCCGTCGCCGTCTACGTCCGCGTTCAGTGGGTCGCTCTTGATCCGGGTCTTGTGTGGGTAATCGTAGTAGAAGTCCCAGCCCTCCAGCTCGGCCGCGTCGCTGATGCCGTCGCCATCGGTGTCGGAGAGGGCGGGATCGGTGCCCAGGTACGTCTCTTCCTGGTCAGAGAGGCCATCACCGTCGGTGTCGGACTTCTGCGGGTCGAAGAACAGGCCGCCCTTGGTCGCGGGCCTGGACGCCATCTCCAGCTCCCAGGCATCCGAGAGCAGGTCGCCGTCCATGTCCCATTTCGTGTCATCGGGGTCGTTGCCGCCGTAGGCCTGGGCCATCAAGCCGTCGCCGTCCGCGTCCTTGAACGCCATCTCGGGCGCCCACTGGCTCACCCGCACGAACTCGTCCAGGGTCTTCGGGAAGACGTCCACCACGATGTTCCGGCCCAGGTCGGCCTCTGTCTGGCCCTCGAGCCCCGTGTCTTTGCAGATAACGATGGGCAAGATGAAATAGAGGCCCGGGATGGACCAGCACTCGACACCGGGCAGGGCGTAGCCGACGGAGAGGATGAGGGGTGCCGTGCGGTTGACCCCCGCCGCCGGCACGGTCGTGTACGCGGACACGGTATCGTCGAACCAGCCCTGGTACATCTGGTGGCCGTAGAACTCGTGATCGTTGCTGATGTGCCAGCTATCCACCCGGTTCGTGTCCCAGAGATGGGTGTCCATGGATTTCTTTTCGGGCGCCAGCTTGTACTCAAAGCTGGTGGAGCGGATCTGGTTCTCGTCGTACTTCCAGATGTAGAGGGCGGTACGGGTGTCGCGGGGATCCTGGTGATGCACCGTGGTCGTGACGGTGGTCGTGAATTCCATTTGAATGCCCGGCACGATGCCCTGCTCCGGATTCACCAGCCTGGATTCCAGCTCGCCCATCTTGATCAGATCGTCTTCGTCCGGGTCGACCGCCAGCTCGAAGGAGAAGAAGGTCCTGGTCAGCGCGTCGGTCAGCACGCCGGAGACCGTCCAGCCTGTGCCGAGGAGGATCAGAATGACATCCACCAGCGAGATGATGCCGACGATGATCGCGCCGACGATGGTCAGGGAAAGGACAACTGTCATGACGAGCAGCATGGCTGCCGCGAAGGTCTGGGCCAGCAGCATGGAGAGGCCCAGGCCGCGACGCAAGCCCTCTTCCTTCACCAGGGCATAGATGAACACGCCCGCGACGATCGCCAGGCCCACGATCAGGCCTATCACCGATATCATCCTCGAGAAGCCGATGAACTCGGAAGAGGCGCTGAGGACCCTGGCGACGGCACGGAGTGTGGGCACGCCGCTGGCGGTCAGGGCACCGATCATCCCCGCTGCTATCACGATGGGCGCGAGGACGAACAGGTAGCCCAGGATCGCACCGACGATGACTGTCAGCGTCGTGACGGCCCACGAGACGTCGTTCAGGTAGGCCTTGGCCAGGAAATAGACCCCGACGGCCAGCCCCGCGATGACCAGCATCACGCCGAAAGTCACGGCGCCCCTGGCACCCAGCCACCTGCCCACGTTTTTCCATTTCTCGACCAGATTTCCGAGCGTTTGCGCGGTGGGTTGGAACGATTTGCGGGCCTGCTCCCCGCTGGTGAAGAGCACCTGCGCCAGGAAACGCAGGGCCTTGGTGGAGGACGCGAAGTTTCGCATCACCCAGACCTCAACCACGGCCAGCACGGCCTTCGCCCCCAAGTTACCCATGCCGAAGGCGAGTGGCCGGTCATATGTTTGATACTTCTGGATCAACAGAGTGTCGCCGCTTTGGACCACCACGTTGACGCCGGCGTAAAGCGTGAGATAGTAGATCTGGCCCACGAAGACCGCGCCGTCGCGCACCTCTTGGGGATTGTCCTCGTCGCTGAATTCGTCGGCGAAGTCTTCTGCGTAGCGATCGTGCAGCTCGTCCCAGTAGTCCTCGATGGGATACGGCTCCCATTCGCCGTTCCGGTAACGGTAGGGCGCCCAGTTCAGGCCGGCCACGGTCTGGACCGGCACGTCGTTCTGCGCCAGGTCCATCTTGAGCTGGCGACCGCCCTCGGACCAGGTGATCGAGGCCTCGCCGACGACATCCTCGTCCAGGTTCAGGCTGCGGAAGCGCTCCTCGCGGGCGAAGAGCAACGTGGGATCGACCGGAAGGTGGGCCGTGAAGTGATCGTCCAGGATCTGGCCGACCACGTCCACGCCGACGGTTGCGATGGCCTCGTCCCGCGTCGGGTAGGTGTCGGTAACGACCGTCAGAATGTTGCCGACCTTGTCGGGGATGCGCCAGGTCTCGGTGATGGTGACGCCGCTGTTGGTCTCGTGGTTGAAGCGGCGGTAGATCTCGGAGATTGTGATATCCTGTTTCCTATCGCCCTTGACACATTTATCGTCGCTCGGGTCGTCGGTGCCCTTGTCGTCCCACTCCTCGCAGTCGCTGCCGGCCAGGAACGTGAGCTCCAGGCCCCTGGTCAGGAACATCAGGCCGGAGTCATCCTTCAAGTTGGCATCCACCTGGGGGTCCTCGTAGATCACTGCAAAGTCGGTGCCCCGGTCCTCGCGCACCGTCAGGCCGGTGAGGGTCCAGTCGTCATCGTAGGTATGGATGACCTGGGCCTTGTTCTTGCTCTCGTAGCTGACACACCGGCCGTCTTCGTAGCGCCGGCACATGTCCACCAACGCCTGGACGACCCAGACCAGCCGCACCTGGTGGGCCTTGCCCCACCCCCCTCCAGCTCCCCCCTGCGAGGGGGGAGAGCCGGGATCGTACAGCATCCGGCCTGCGAAGGCCACCCGGGTGTTCCCCTTTGGCTCGACGACCAGCGACAGAGGCACGTAGACCGCCTTGTCCTTGCCATCCTCGTCCAGGTCGGTGACCGAGATGCCGTAGTCCTCCAGCTCTTCCCCCGGCGGCAGGTTGTTGGGCGAGCCCGTTGTCCTGATCTCGAGCATGGGCACCAACTTGACGTCGCCGTTGTCGTTGGGCGAGCGAGAAGTGCTGTTATCCTTGTCGTAGAAGGTCACGCCGTCAGCGTCCTGCATCTGGCCCTGGTCGTCGCCCTGCGGCCAGTCGAGGACGTTGAACGCATACCACAGGCGGTTGGGATTCGCCGGCCGCAGTTGGAACTCGACGAAGGTGGGCTTGCCCTCGACCAGGCTGTCAAGGATCAACTGGAAGGGCGCATCGGCGGTGTAGGTGGTGGCGCCGCGGTAGTAGGGTGAAATGTCGAGGTTGTCGGGCACGCCGTCGTTGTCGCGGTCGAAGAGATCGGGTGTGCCGTCGCCGTCCGTGTCCGGAGGCGGATCCCCCTCTTTCCGGCCCGTGTTCCACTCGCGGCCGTCGTCCAGTCCATCCTTGTTGGAATCCATCTCCCCGGGGTTCGTGTACCACATCTGGCCACTGCCCGCCGGGTACTCAAAGCCGGCCACCTCTACGTTGTCCTTGATGCCGTCGCCGTCGGTGTCCTCGGTCTCGGAATCGGTGCCCAACACGCACTCCTCGCCGGCGGTCAGGCCGTCCTTGTCGGCGTCGCCGGTGGCGTCGGGGTCACATTCTTCGTTGGCGGAGTCGGAGTTGTTGTTGGAGGAGGATTGCGGATTGCGTATTGCATGTTCCGTTTGTGCTGCGGTCAGCGGGCTGACGTTGGGATCGAAGTCGGGATCGGTCATGAGGCGGTGCAGGTCCTGCTGCATCTCGCTTTGCTGCTGGCGGGCTTCTTGTTCCTGGGCACGAGCCTGTTGCCGCTCCGTGAACCGGGTCGCCTGCACGCTCTGCAGCAGGGGGGAGAAGACCATGGAGACAATCACGGAGACGGCCAGCACGATGTACAGTTTCCTGGAGCGCCGGCGGGCTACCAGGAGCACAGTCAGGGCCAGAATCGGAACCAGGGGGATTAAAGATTGGAGACCGGAGATGAGGGATTGGAGTTTGCGGGTTGCGGAATGCGCGATCGGGATTGTGGATCCCAATCTAAAATCCGCAGCGCTGCTCTGCGAAGTCCCCGACCAAAGGGAGTCGGGAGCCGGTTGAAGGGTCCGAAATCCGAAATCTATTGTGACTTCGGCCCGAACTTCCTGTTCGTCCTTCGCGGGTGGAAACCGGAGATACAGGATCTGGCGCAGGGGCAGGCCGTCCTCGCCGACCCAGAGTTCGCCCTGGCCGGTCATATCCACATAGGTCTTGGACAGGCCCAGGCTCACGCCGGGCGGGAGCTCGCCCTTCCCGGTCAGGTATTTCTCCATCTGATCGCGCACGTAGCGGGCGTAGGCGCGGCCGTCAACGTCAAACGTGAAACGTGATGCGTGGTGCGTCATGCGTGAATCCATGTTCTCAGGTTTCACGTCTTCACGTTTCACATTTTTGGCGGCGGCCAGGAAGGCCATGAAGTCGCCCTGGGGCGCGAAGACGCCGGTGAAGTTGTTGATCTCCTGCCAGCTCTGTCCCTGTTGCCGGCCATAGGCGCGGTCGTCTTCCACCTTGATTTCGGTGCCAGAGGTTGCGTCCAGCACGCTGCCCCCCTGCGACCACAATCGCAGGCGCAGTTGCCGCTCGGGGAGGTTGGTATCGCCCTCCAGGTAGAGACGTTCCTCTTTGGTCTCCCGCCCCACGTTGAGGACGGAAGAACGGGGGATCATGGTTTGTTTGATGTCGGCGGTAAAGTGGTAGGTGCCGGCCTCCTGGGCGCGCTGCCAGGCGCTCCGGAGTTCGCGCTCCGGCGACGACGCCAGGGGCACGGATGGCATCCGGGCACTTGCCTGCTCCCAACCGGCGCGCACTGCTTGCTGTGGTAAGAACCCGGTCTGTAAGATTACGGACGCCATCGTGGTCAAGGTCAGTAACAGCGCGATTCCCGTTGCGAGAATCAAATGCCTGTATTGTTGGAAGCCTTGCATGGAGCACCTCTGCTCAAGGTGTGAAATCGCCTGCACCAGATCGTCCGCATCCTGGCATACTACACCTCACTCGTGTTGGGGCCTATCCGATGGCTCTTCGGGTGGATGGTGACACGGTGTTCAGCGGTTTTCAACAGCGCCTGAATGACTTGCGCCAGATCCTTCACCGTGCGTGCCGGGTATTGCTGAGTGGACAGTGTGGTGACCTGGGGGCTGGCCGGATGAAGACCAATCAATACCACGCCGGGATGCTCCTGCAAGCAAGCGAAAGCCCCTTCCAGACGGGCGGCCGCCACGTCGAAGATAACCACATCGGGACGAAGCTCCTCCCAGGCCTGTTCCTCGCCGGCTGTCAGGGCATCAATCCGTATCACCTCCAGCCCTGGCTGCCTTCTCAAACTGACTTCCAGGCCGGCCATCAGCAAAGACTTTCCATAGAGCACCACAGTGGGCTGTTCTTCCACCCCACGCTCCTCGCCAGGACTATGAAAGCTGAAGAGCAGTCGACACGCTTATCATATGTGTAAGGAAACGTTGCCCCGTTGTCACTGTCCGAAGGCACAGTTCGAGGGGCCAGAAAAGGACAGCCTCTGTCCCACAGAGGCTGTCCTTTTCGTCAAACGCGAAACGTTATGGTTCTGGCCCGCGTTTCACGTTTCACCTCTGACCAGTCCCATGCGCGCGGCATACGCGATGACCTCGGTCCGATTCTCCAGGTGTAGCTTCTGCAAAATCTTCCCCATGTGATACTTGATCGTGCGTTCGCTGAGGCAGAGGACAGTCCCCACTTCTTTGTAGGTCAACCCTCGTGCCACCAGGGTCAGCACTTCCATCTGGCGGGGGGTCAGTCTCTCCTCCACATCATCTTCATATCCCTGTGCGGTTCCCTCAGCCCCGCCGGCCTTGCGCGCAAACTCGCCCAGAATCTTACGAGCCAGGCCGGGGGAGAGAGCTGGTTCCCCCTGCGACAATCCCGAGAAGAGCTCGAGAAACTTGTCACTGTCCAGGGTCTTGAGGAGATACCCACTGGCCCCACTCCTGATGGCCTCGAACAGGTCCTTGTCCTCCTCGGACACAGTGAGCATCACGATCTGGATGTCCGGCAGTTCGGCTGTGACCAGGCGTGTGGCGCCGATCCCGTCGCAGCGCGGCATCTGGATGTCCATCAGGATCACGTCGGGGTGCAGGGCGCGGGCCTTCTCCAGTGCCTCCAGACCATCGCCGGCCGTGCCGACCACGTCGATGCCCCGGGCCGTCAGCAGATTCTGGAGCCCTTCCAGGAACAGGGGGTGGTCGTCTACAAGAAGTACTTTCATGGCGTCCTCTGCCGGCGGCAGTGGCAAACTACCCGCCGCGCGGAACCCGCACGGTCACTTTCGTCCCCTCGCCAGATGCTGAATGCATCTGGACGTTTCCCCCTACCTCCTCGGCCCGCTCGCGCATGAACCGCAATCCGAACTTCTGCTCACCGCCGGCCGGGAGCCGGCCAGGATCAAGCCCCCGGCCGTCATCCTCGACCACGACCTGGGCGTGGCCAGCGTGGATGGTGAAGGCAACCCGGACGGAGCGAGCACCAGCGTGTTTCCTGACGTTCGTGAGTGCTTCCTGGATGATGCGCAGCAGTTGCACCTCGACGATGGGCTCGAAGGGCTGGTCCACCAACTCGGCCGGGACGGCCAGTTCCGTGCGGATCCCGGAGTTCTGCTCAAACCGTTGCAAGGACTCTTCGAGGGCAGGGAGAAAACCCCGCTCTGGTAAGGTGGCAACTCCCAAATTGAGGATCGACTCCCGGACATCAGTGTGAGCGTCCTGGGCGACTGCAGCCAGACGTGCCAGGTGCGCGTCGGCCGTAGCCGTTTGGTCCCTGGAGAGCAGCTCGCGGGCGGCCTGAGCCTGCATCTTTACGTAACCCAGCACCTGGCTCAGGCCGTCATGCAGCTCCCGCGCCAGCCGTTCCCGCTCTTGCAGTACCGCCAGCGCCCGCTGTTGCTGCAGCAGTTGGACCTCCGCTCGTTTGCGGTCAGTGATATCGTGCAAGAGGATCACTTGGCCGATTGAGCGGCCGCGCCGATCGGTGAGCGATGAGCGGCGCGAGTCGTAGTGCTGTTCGGCCTCACCCTGCCGTCTGACCAGTTCGGTCTGCGTTGCTGTGGGGTCGCGGCACAGGGCGACCAACTCCGGCCAGTCGTTAAAGACCTCCGTGGCCGGCTGGCCAATGGCCCGGGAAGCCGTCCACCCCAGGACCTCTTGAGCCGCCGGGTTGAGGTCTACGATCCGGTTCTGCGCATCCAGCACGATCACGCTGTCGCCCATGCCCTCGACGACCGTGGCGCGGGCAACCGGCATGAGGTCAAACAGCCGGTAGCGGAAAAGCCCCCAGGCAACCACGACGCCGGACAGGCCAAATACGGCCGGCGACAGGTCGTGGCGGGGGACGGGGCTGAGGCTAAGACCGTACAACACGCTCCACGGCAGCGGCATAAGCAGGCCGATCAGCAGGACCAGGGTCTGTTTGCGGTAGAGGGATGGTGCATGCCGCAACGCCTTGACGAACAGGAAGGCAGTGACCAGCAGCAAGCCATAATTGTAAGCGACGTGAATCCAGAAGAAGGGACCATAGGTCTTGCCGACCACGGGGAACGAGCCGGCGCTATCCAGGTGCACGTTTCGCCGCAGCCAGCCGTGGAGATCGTTGGTCCAGGCCAGCACCGCGATGAGAATCGGTACAATCAACAACAAGGCGAGGTTGCGGCGCGTTAGCCATTCATCGCGACCCGTGTATTGGAGGGCCAGGGCCAACCATGCTGTGGATACAGGGACGTAACTGAGGTACTGGACGTTGGCCCAGAAGAGTTTGGTGGACAGATCAGTGCCGGCCATCTCCAGAGCGTTGGCCAATGTCCAGGCCACAACGGCCAGCATGAGGACGGAGAAAGGGGCTGCCCCAGGCACGGTTCGGTGTCGCCAGGCATAAACGCCCAACACCGCTGTGACCGCTGCCGATACGAGCAAGAGCCAAATGTAGGGGATGTATTGAAAGTGCATTGCCACCCACTCGTAGGGCAGGGGGAAGACTCTGGCAGGGATGGTACAATGCGATTGTCGCAGAAACTGGCCCGGTTTACAAGTCAACGCGCTCCTTCCGCCGGCCACTGTTTGATCGTGCGCCTCCTCCGTGGTAGAATTTGCGTTGGAGCATCATGGATGGACATCGCCTGGGTTGACGTTCTCGACGAAGACAAACTGGAACGCAAGCACCATGTGCACGCCTACGAAGCCGAAGAAGTCCTCCTGAGCAGGCCCCGTGTCTACTTTGTCGAGAAAGGCCGCATCGAAGGCGAAGATGTTTATCTGGCGCTTGGACGAACGGAGGCAGGGCGTTACCTGGCCGTGTTCTTTATCTACAAACAGGATCGTGTGGCGCTGGTCATCAGCGCCCGTGAGATGGATGCGAAGGAACGCAGACGCTATGCCAAGAAGTAAAGAGATTCCTGACCCCCTTCCTGAATCCTTCGAGACGATTGATGAATTTGTCGAATTCTGGGACAGGCACAGCACCGCCGATTATCCTGAAGCCTTTCGGGAGGTCGAAGGCGAAGTCCGCGTCGAGCGGCGGCACTACTACAGAGTGACGTTGGACGCCCCCCTCGGCGCGCAACTGTCCATACAGGCGCAGGCCCAGGGTGTGACCCTGGATACGCTGGTCAACCGTCTGTTGAAAGAACACCTGCATCATTCCACCCACGTCTCCTGAACCTGCCTCACCATCCCATCCCATCGGCCGTTTTGCACACGCCCGGCGTGCGCACCTGTCCGTGCGGGCCCTTCCGGAAATCATGAACGCCTCGGGTGGCTTGGCGCGCTGCTCGCGAAAGCGCATGACACGTCCCCGGCGAAGACCGGGCCGCGTTGCTCCTGGCTTTCCTGTGACGTCACCCGGCTGCCTGGAAGGAAACGTACGAGAGGGCCGGCCGCCGGGTAGACCACCGTCCCTGACCCCTGCTGCAGCGGCCGTCTCGCGCCGACTGCGACCTGACCGGCACCGTGGCCGCAGTGCTCACGTGGGTCAACCGCCGCTGCCACTGGGGGGCGCCCCCCTGACGGCGAAGAGAACGAGCCGGCTCCCCCACCT
>DOUV01000890.1 GCA_003520455.1 Chloroflexota bacterium
CGCCAGCGACACGGTGGCGGTCGCCAGCAGGAAGGCGGCGCCCGACACGACGAAGACGCCGCGCATCGTCCAGTGCTCGGCCAGCCAGCCACCAATCGCTGGGGAGATGACCAGCCCGGCCGAGTAGCCGACGAAGACGGTCGTCACAACCCGGTTGCGCTCGCGCGGGGCCGCTTCCTGAACCACATAACTGGTGATGGCCGGGACGCAGAAGCCACTCACTGCGTAAAAGACGAGCCCCAGGAGCAACGTGTGCCAGTCATGCGCGAGGGCCATCACAAAGGCGGCCAACGCCCCGACCACATAGCCCGCCAGCATGTTGGCCTTGCGATTGAAGCGGTCGCTCAACCAGCCGGCCGGGAGATAACTCACCAGCACCGCCGCACTGGCCAGCGCCAGCGTCATCCCCACCTCGACCGGTGTGGCGCCCAAGCGCTCGAGGTAGAGTGATTCGATAAAGACGAACAACCCCTCGCCGATGCCCCACAGGAGCAGCGAGACGAGGACGAGTTTGTTGTTACGGGTCATCCCTGCCCCAGCCCTCCGCGGCGCCACGCTACCACAGCCGCACGCCGTTTGCAACTCGCCGAATGCGCCCGAGGCGGTGTAGGAACCCGCCTCGAATCGTATGGCCGCGACCTGCTGGTGCGACGCACCTGCGTCGTGGTCTGAGGGCTTGCCGAAGCCCACCTGATACCCAGACCGGCCCCAGCCCGATGGGCCCTGGTGCGTCGCACCTGTGACTGAGCCCTGGAATCATTTGGACGGTCCCTTGACATAGTTTACAAGAGTCTCGTATAATGGCGACACAAGGTGTGGAATCACGAGAGGACCTGGGCGGGCGCCCGCGCGCGGAAAACAAACGACAACAGCGGCAGTATGCACACAGGGTTTGGCGTGGCTGGTGATATTGAGAGAGTTCGATGTCTTGCTAGGGCGCGAACGAATGGCCAGAACCCGCTGCCGAGCTACGGCTTTCATTTCTGTAAGCGCAGCCACGCTGATCAGCCTTGGCGCGCTTTTTTTCATTGTGCCTTCTGAACTGTCCATAGAATAGAGGAGTTGCGGATATGTTTGACCCGAACAGATGGAGCATTGAGGACGAAGGCTATTGGCAGACGATCGTCAAAGAGGGAAGGTGGGCCGAGACCGCCCCGCCGCCCGGCCCGGGTGAATACCGTGACTTCCACAGCCGTCCATCCCGGGTGTACGACACCGGCGCCGTCAGCGATGCCGACTGGAGTACCCTCGAAGACTACTTCAACCGCGGCGAGGTGCTCGTGCTGCCGGTTGTGGGCTACAACAAGGGAGGATTGCTGGTCGAATGGGAAGGACTCCAGGGCTTCGTGCCGGCGTCGCAGCTATCCGACTGCACCAAGCGGCTTGACGAGAGCCTCGGCGAGCGCATGGCCTACCTCGCCGAGCAAATCGACCAGCAGATCCGCGTCAAAATCATCGAGCTCGATCGCAGCCAGAATCGTATCATCTTCTCAGAGCGCGCCGCGGCCTGGCAGGGCCGCTGCCCGGATGAAATCATCGACGAGCTTGAGCCTGGCGACGTCTGTGTGGGCCAGGTGAGCAACCTCTGCGACTTTGGCGTCTTTGTGGATCTGGGCGGCATTGACGGCCTGATTCACGTCTCCGAACTCTCCTGGCGGCGGGTGAATCATCCTCGAGACGTTCTGGCACCGGGTCAGGAAGTCCAGGTCTACGTCATCGACGTCGACCGCGAGCGCCGCCGTATCGCCCTGAGCCTCAAGCGGCTCCAGGCCAATCCCTGGGCCACCGTCGCCGAGCGCTATCGCGTCGGGCAGATCATCGAGGCTGTCATCACCAACGTCGTCGATTTCGGCGCCTTTGCCCGGATCGAGGACGGCGTCGAGGGGCTCATTCACATCTCCGAGTTGGGCGCCGGCGATATCCCGCTCCATCCCCGGAGTGTCTTGACCGAAGGCCAATGCGTTCACGCGCGGATCCTCAATGTTGATCCTGACAATCAGCGCATGGGCTTGACCATGCGCGAGGTTCCTCAGCCGGGGAATCAAGCCGCCCCCGCCTTCGCCGTTCAAGGGGTGTTGGCCGAAACGACACCCTCGCTAGAAGCGAGCGCCGGGGATGGCTCAACGAGCTTCGACTGATCTGCCTGCACCGGGCGAGCCGCGCTCATCCCAGGCGACTCCACCCGGTCGTTCCTTCGGACTCCCCATCTTCGACATTCTGGGTCTGGTGCTCTTGGCCCTGAGCGGCGCGACGCTGCTGGCGCTGCTGGGACTGGGGCCCGGGCTGTTGAGTGGTGGCCTGGCGGCGCTTCTGCGCCGCCTCTTTGGTGTTGGCGCCATTCCCGTCATCCTCGCCCTGATCGTGGGAGGCATCGGCCTGGTGCGATTGCCGAACAGCGCCACCGTTGACTGGCGCGCTGTGCCCTGGTCGCGCCTGGTCGCCGTGGAGTCGCTGGCGCTGGCGCTCTTTGCCCTCGCCCACCTGCTCGCCGGTGACGGGGGCGGGTTCGACCTGGCGATCCGGGGAGGCGGCGGCGGCTACCTTGGCTGGGCGCTCGCCTCCCTGCTCGTGGGCCTCTTCG
>DOUV01000319.1:0-4415 GCA_003520455.1 Chloroflexota bacterium
CGCCTCACCCCGGCGCTCGGCGAGGAAGCCGCGCGGATCGCCTCGCAGGAGTGCACACCGATCGACGACGTCCGCGGCTCAGCCTGGTACCGGCGGCACATCGTGGGTGTGTTCGTGCGCCGGGCGTTGGCGGTTGAAACTGGAGAGCGACCTTGCGAATCCCGATCACCTTGAATGCCAACGGCGAGACGCACGAGTTGTACGTCGAGCCGCGGTGGACGCTCCTGGATGTGCTGCGCAACGAATTGGAGTTGCGCGGCGCGCACCGCGGCTGCGACAGCGGTGACTGCGGCGCGTGCACGGTGCTGCTCGCGGGAGAACCCGTGCCCGCGTGCCTGGTGCTGGCGGTGGATGCGGACGGCAGCGAGGTCGTCACGGTGGAAGGCGTGGCCAGTGGCACCGGGCTGCACCCGGTGCAGACGTCCTTCGTCCGGCGTGGTGCGGTGCAGTGCGGCTACTGTACGCCCGGGATGGTGATCTCGGCCGTAGCGCTGCTGCGCGACAACCCCCGGCCCACCGAGCCGGAGATCCGCGCGGCCATCGCCGGCAACCTCTGCCGCTGTACCGGCTACAGCAAGATTGTTGAGGCCATCCTGGAGGCCAGTCGTGTCTGACTTTGCCCACATCGGCCGCCGCACCCCCAAACCTGACGCCGTCGACAAGGTCAGTGGCCGGGCGGTCTACGGCCACGATCTGCGCCCGCCACGAATGCTCTACGGCAAGATTCTGCGCAGCCCGCACGCCCACGCTCGGATCCTGAACATTGACGCCAGCCGGGCCGCGCGCCTGCCCGGCGTCAAAGCGATTATCACGGGGGCCGGCATCCCGGACCGCAAGTTCGGCTACGGCCGGGATATCTTGCCCCTGAAACGGGACAAAGTGCGCCGCGTGGGCGACGAGGTCGCAGCTGTGGCGGCCGTGGATGAAGACACGGCGCTCGAGGCCTTGGCCCTCATCCGCGTGGACTACGAGCCACTGGCGGGTGTCTTCGACCCCCACGAGGCCATACGCGAGGGCGCCCCGCTGATTCACGAGGAGCTGGGCACCAACCTCTTCCGCCACCAGGACTACGTCCATGGCGATCCGGAGCGGGCTCTCGACGCGGCCGATGTCGTCGTGGAAGATGAGTTCAAGTTGGGCTACGTCACGGCTGCCGCCCTGGAGACCAGCTTCTGCCTGGCCAGCTTCGAGACGAGCGGCCACCTGACCGTCTATAGCACGACCCAGGTGCCCTACCTGCTGCAGCGCGATCTCTCCGACGCCCTGGGCATCTCGGGCGGCAATATCCGTGTCATCCAGACGGCCATCGGTGGTGCCTTCGGCCGTGGGCTGGACATGTACTCCTTCGAACCGATCTGCGTCTACCTGGCGAAGGCGGCGGGCCGCCCGGTGCGCCTGGTCTACACCCGCGAGGAGGAGTTCATGGTCAGCCCGATGCGCCAGCCCATCGAGGTGCTGAGCCGCGCCGGTGCGACCAACGAGGGCGATCTGCTGGTCCGCTGGGTTGACGCGACCCTGGACAACGGCGCCTACGTCTCCTGGGGCACGGTCACAACCCTGGTGATGATGGAGACCGTCGGCTCGCTCTATCGGGTGCCCCACTGCCGCTTCAAGAATGACATCGTCTACACCAACAATCCAATCACCGGGGCGGTGCGCGGCTTCGGCAACCCGCAATCCACCTTCTGGGTTGAGGTCCAGATGGACCGCCTGGCCGAGAAGCTTGGCATGGATCCGCTCGAGTTTCGCATCCGCAACGCCAACCAACCGTTCAGCGAGACGCCGCAGGGGTTGAAGATCACAAGTTGTGGTCTGACGGAGTGCCTGGAAGAGGCCGGCCGGCGGATCGGCTGGGGGCGCGAGCGGCCGCCTGCCGCCTCTGGCGCCAAACGCCGCGGGATCGGCTTTGCCACGACCATGAACGTCGGTGGGGGGGCGCGGATCTATCGCTCCGACGGCTGCGGCAGCATCGTGAGGGTCGATGATTTTGGCCGTGTCACGCTCATCAGTGGGGCCACGGAGATCGGCCAGGGCTCCGACGCCGTCCTGTCCCAGATCGTTGCCGAGGAGCTTGGGGTGCGGCCGGAAGCTGTCACCATCTCCAACAACGACACGATCGTGGCGCCCTGGGACGTGGGCGTCCACGCCAGCCGGACGACCTTCATCGCCGGCAAGGCCGCCCAACTCGCCGCCCAAGAGGCCAGACTCCAGATTCTGGAGACGGCCGAGGAGATGCTGGAGGTCCCGCGCACTCAGCTGGAACTGCGCGATGGGCTCGTGCGGGCCGCCGGCGATCCGGAGCGCGCCCTGCCGCTTAGCAAGGTGGTGCGCGCTCGTCACTTCCGCGACCAGGGGTCCATGATCATCGGTGAGGCGTTCTACGATCCGCCCAACGAGATGCTGCACCGCGATTTGAAGGGCAACATCTCGGCTGCCTACAGCTTCGGCGCCCACGCCGCCGAGGTGGAAGTCGACCTCGAAACCGGCGAGGTGCGCGTGGTTCGGATCGTGGCCGCCCACGACGTGGGACGCGCGCTCAACCCCATGTACGTGGAGGGGCAGATCGAGGGTGGCATTCACATGGGATTGGGCTACGCGCTCCTGGAAGAGTTGCAGCTCCGCGAGGGCAAGGTCCTCAACCCGCAGTTTCTCGACTACCGCCTGGCCACGGCGCTAGACATGCCGCAGATCGAGCCGGTCATCGTCGAGACGATCGACCCAGAGGGACCCTTTGGTGCCAAAGGGGTCGGCGAGATGGGCATCACCCCGGTGGCCCCCGCCATCGCCAACGCCATCCACGACGCGGTCGGGGTGCGCCTGCGGCAGCTGCCCATGACGCCCGAGCGCGTGCTGGAGGCGTTGCGAGACGCGGGGGTGAGTGAGCGTTTGAAGAGGACAGATTGAGTCTTTGGGCCGGTTTCACACCGGGACTTTCCCGCTCGGCCCTGCTGAGCGCCACGAAGCAGCACGGTCCCGCAGCCGCGCGACCCTGACCGGCTCGCTCGGCTCGGAATCTTCGGGCTTCCCCCAGGGTGATACGACCCGCGCGGGGGAGCGGTCCGCGCCGGGAGGAAATCGTGTCGTCGTCTTCGATCCGGAAGCCGGCCGTTGCGCTCCAATCGTTACTTGCCAGTTTCCAGTCAGAACATCATGAAGAAATCGCGATCTATGAACAATTCGCTCAGCTTTCACCAGGCCATCCTCTCGGCACCGCTCTACGTCGCGGGGGCGCGGATTGAGGATATCGCCGCCCGCTACGGTGTGGCCGATATCATCAAGTTGGCGTCCAACGAGAATCCGCTTGGCCCGTCGCCCAAAGCGACCCGGGCGATGCGCGATCTGATGGGCCGGATGCATCTCTACCCGACCGTGTCGGACGACGAACTGCGCCACGCCCTGGCCGCCACTTTGGGCGACGGCCTCACACCGGACCACTTCTTCAGCGGCAATGGCGGCTGCGATGTACTCTCCATGGTGGTGCGGGGCTTCGTGAACCCCGGCGATGAGACGTTGGTGACCCCGCCTACGTTCATCATGTACGAGATCCTGACGCAGGTCGCCGGCGGCAGGGCCAACCTGTTGTATCTGCACGGTCCCGATTACGAATACGACCTCGACCGCGTCCTGGACGCCGTCACGCCGCAGACCAGGTTGGTTTTTCTCTGTTGCCCCAACAACCCCCCGGGGAATATCCTGCACCGCGGCGATTTCGAACAGTTCCTGGACCGGGTGCCGCCCGGCGTGATCGTGGTCCTTGATGAGGCCTACCGCGAGTATGCCTCGGCTGACGACCAGCCCGATAGCCTGCGCTATATCAATGAGGGCCGCGATGTCATCGCGGTGCGCTCTTTCTCCAAGATCTATGGCCTGGCCGGGCTCCGCGTGGGCTACGGCATCGCCCGGCCGGAGATCGCGCAGTACTTGCGCCGCCTGCATCTCCCGTTCCATATGGGCACGCTGGCGTTGGCCGGGGCCGTCGCGGCGCTCGGCGATACGGACTTCGTCGCGCGGAGCGTCCGCCTGGTCGCGACAGAACGCGAGTTCCTCTACCAGGGATTCGCCGAATTGGACATAAGCTATCTTCCCAGCCAGACCAACTTCATCGCCTTCGACCCCGCGGTGGATACGCAGGTCCTCTTCGACGATCTCTTGAAGGAAGGGGTCATCGTGCGGCCGTTGGCTGCCTTCCGCCTGCCGACCCACGCCCGCGTCACCGTGGGCACCCACGAGCAGAACGAGCGTTTTCTGGCGGCGCTGCGCCGGGTGCTGGAGCGCATGCGGGCCGAGGGACGTGGCCGGCGTGTGGCTGAGGAGGTCTTGGGCCAGAGTGAGCTGAGGATCTGAGGGGTTCCCACACGTGGGCGGCGGTGAGATGTTAAAGATTCGCGCTTATTCGGATCGTGTGCTGGGCGGGA
>DOUV01000319.1:4472-16090 GCA_003520455.1 Chloroflexota bacterium
ACACCGTATTCCAATGTGAGCGTAAAGATGAGCGCCTGGGGATCGGAGATTCCATCGCATGAGTCCGGGCGCTCATCTCCGATCTCTGGTCTCCCGGGCCGAAAACGTGTGAGTCTGCAAGAGGAGAGATTCGTATGGGAGTGATCAACCGGGTCGAGCGTGTCGCACTGGCGGTGACGAACCTCGACGAGGCCCAATCCTTCTTCCAGGATATTTTCGGGGCCAGGTTCTATCGCGAAGAGTACATCGAAGATATGGGCATCCGCTACCGCCCCTTCGATCTCGGCTGCAGCAAGATGGAACTGCTCCTGGCCACGCGCGAGGATAGCCCGGTAGCGAAGTTTATTAAAGCCCACGGCCAGGGAGTGCATCACATCACCTTCGAGGTGGACGATCTGGACGAGGCCGTGGCCGAGCTGGCCGAGCGCGGCCTGAAGATCGCCTACCGGCACACCTACGCCGAGGGCGTGACCTTTGAGGGCTACAGGTGGCGCGAGGCCTTCGTGCACCCCAAGGAGTCCTTCGGCGTGTTGATTCACCTGGCGGAGAAGACACCGGTGTAAAGATCGTCCGTGGTTCGCTGTCTGTGGGGGCGGCGACTCCTCATGGCGCCCAACGGACCGCAGCCCATCTGGCCTCTTCCACGCGGCGTTGGCGGGGAATGGATTTTCGACTGGCTGACGAGCAAGAGCTTTTCCGGCAAAGCGTGGCATCGATATGTTTCTGGTGGAGCGCGGCACGCCCGGCCTCAGTGTCGGGCGCGAGATTGAGAAGCTGGGGCGCGCGTCTCGGAGACCCCGGCGTTGATCCTTGACAATGGGGTGATTCCGCCGGAGAATCTGCCGGGTACGTTGGGTACCGGCTCCCGCAACCCGGGCGCCATCCTGGCCGAGATCCGGGGCATGGCCGGCTCGTTGAGCCTGGGGCTGGCACCGGCCGCGTTGGAGGCCTCGATCCAGTACGCCAACGAGCGCACCCGGTTCGGGCGGCCTATCGGAACGTTTCAGGCGGTGGCTCACAAGATCGCCGAGACGGCGACCGAAACTGACAATGGACAACGAACCGATTCCAGGAGACATCACACCATGAGTGGCTACCGCTTCCGCGGCAGAACCTTCGACCAGTTTGAGCCGGATGAAGTCATCGTGACCGCGGCACGTACGGTGACCGAGGCCGATGTGGTGAACTTCGCCGGCCTGTCTGGGGACTACAATCCCTTGCACACCGACGAAGAATTCGGCAAGACGACGCCCTTTGGGGGGCGCATCGCCCACGGCATGCTGGGCCTCGCGATCGCGACCGGGCTGGCGAATCAACTGGGGGTCTTCGAGGGCACGACCCTGGCCCTCATGCAGCAGACGGTCAAGTACACCGGTGCTATCAGGTTCGGCGACACGATCCACCTCGAGTTGAAGGTGGCCGAGAAGAAGGAGACCTCGAAGCCCGACCGGGGCGTCATCACCTTCGACGCCGACGTCCTGAACCAGCGCGGTGAGGCGGTGATCAAGAGCCAGTGGGTGCTCATGATAAAGCGAGGAGCGTGAGCGATGCGACTCACAGACAAAGTGGCGCTCGTCACCGGCGGGGGGAGCGGCATCGGGGAGGCGTGCGTTATGCGCTTTGCGGCCGCGGGGGCGGCCGTTGCCGTGAACGACGTGAACGTCGAGGGGGCCGAGCGCGTCGCCGGCGCAGTGCGGGCCAACGGTGGTCAGGCGCTGGTCGTCCCTGCCAATGTGACCTCGCCGGGCGAGGTGGACGCGATGGTGACCGAGCTGCTGCGCGAGTTCGGCCGGCTGGACATTCTGATTAATAATGCAGGGGTCAACCGCGACGCCCTCGCCGTCCGCAAGACCAGAGAGGGCGAGATCAAGAAGATGTCCCCGCAGCAGTGGGATTTTGTGATCGACGTCAACCTCAAGGGCACGTTTCTCTGCGCGCAGGCCGCCGCCGTGCCCATGATGGAGCAGAAGAGCGGCTGCATCAACAACACGGCCTCGATCGGCGCGCTGGGCAACATCGGCCAGGCGAACTACAGTGCCTCGAAGGCCGGTGTCATCGGCCTGACCAAGACCCTGGCGCTCGAGCTGGCCCGCTACGGCATCCGCGTGAACGCCGTCGCGCCGGGTGCCACGGCCACCCAGATGACCGCCGGCATCCCCGATACTATCCGCGAGGCGCTGATCCAGAAGATCCCCCTGCGGCGCATGGCCGACCCCGGCGAGATCGCCGCGGCCCACCTCTTCCTCGCCAGCGACGATGCCGCCTACATCACCGGGCAGGTGTTGTTCGTGGACGGCGGGATCACGGTCGGCATTTGACATGGGGCGTGAAAGGTGATACGTGATGCGTGACGCGTGAGGAAACGCATCACGCATCACGTATCACGCATCGCGCTTGGAGGCTGAACATGCCTTTTGAAAACGTCTTCATTCCCTACGGCGCCTATTGGAGTACGCCGTTTGTCCGCTGGCAGGGAAGCTTCGCCACCCAGCATTCCATCACCTTCGCGGCGGAGGTGACCAGGCGCGCCCTGGCCGAGCGCACCATCCCGGCCACGGTCTTCGATTCGGTCTTCCTCGGCCTCACGGTGCCGCAGAAGCACAGCTTCTACGGTGCGCCCTGGTACGCCGCGCTGATCGGCGCCACCGGCGTCACCGGCCCCATGTTCGGCCAGGCCTGCGCGACATCGGCGCGGGTCCTGGGGAGCGCCGCCTTCGAGATCGAGAGCGGCGCCCAGGAGGTGATCCTGGCGGCGACCTGCGACCGCACCAGCAACGGACCGCACATCACCTACCCGAATCCCTTGGCGCCCGGTGGGAAGATGGATGCCGAGGACTGGGTGTGGGAAAACTTCAACTGCGACCCGTACGCCGGGGAGTCGATGGTGCAAACGGCCGAAAACGTGGCCCAGGAATGTGATATCGGCCGCGAGGAGCAGGATGAGCTCACCCTGATCCGCTACGCTCAGTACCGGGAGGCCCTGAAGAATGACAGCGCTTTCCACAAGCGCTTCATGGTGACCCCCATCGAGGTCAAGGATTCCTCGGGGCGCAAGACGCTCGCCACCGTGACCACCGACGAGGGTGTTTTCCCCACCACGGCCGAGGGCCTGGCGAAGCTGAAGCCAGTGCTGCCGGGCGGGATAGTGACCTTCGGTGGCCAGACCCACCCGGCCGACGGCAACGCGGCCATTGTCGTCACCTCGCGCGCGCGCGCGCGCGAGCTCAGCCGTGATTCAGGCATCACCGTACGGGTGCTCTCCTTTGGCCAGGGGCGCGCCAGGCCGGGTTTCATGGCCCAGGCCGTCGTGCCGGCGGCGCGGGCCGCTCTGGAGCAGGCCGGCCTGACGATCGAGGACATCGCGGCCATCAAAACCCACAACCCGTTCGCCGTGAATGACGTCTACTTCTGCCGTGAGATGAGTGTGAAGTGGGACGCGATGAATAACTACGGCTCGTCGCTTGTGTGGGGGCACCCGCAGGGACCGACGGGCGCGCGCTCGATCATGGAACTGATCGAGGAGCTGGTCATCCGCGGCGGTGGCTATGGCCTCTTCGACGGCTGCGCCGCCGGCGACACGGCCGCGGCGGTCGTGGTGAGGGTAGATGTGGCATAGGGGACGAGGACGCTGCTCTCCCGTAGATGAAAGGGTGGCGAGTTGAAGGTTGAAGGTGAGGCGGTGCATCAGTAACGCTCAACCTTCAACCTGGGTACCTATTCCGCCGCTCCCGGCGGATCGCCAGATCCGCCGGCTGAGTGAGGTGGCCCCTCATTGGCCTGGATTTGACAATCCAGGCCGAGCGGCGAAGGGCCGAGCGGCTGAAGGTTATGGTACCTCTTCCGCCGCTCCGGGCGGATCGCCAGATCCGCCGGCTGGGGACTGGCCTGGATTTGACAATCCAGGCCGAGCGGCTACGGCGTGACTCGCACACCAGCGCAGGAGATTCGAGCATGACCCAAACAGATCCACCCTTCATGGCGGCCGACCTTCACGGGGACATCCTTTTGGATGTGGTGGAGCGGCGCCGGAAAGGGGAACCGCGAGTGTTGGTGAACCACCATCTCGAGGCGCTGCGGCGTGGGGGCGTGCGGATTCAGGTATTGCCGATCTACGTCTGGTCGGACTACCTGCCGGAGAGCGCACTCCGCCAGGCGATGCGCACGGTGAATGCGCTCTACGAGGAGGTGGCTGAGTCGCCGGAGCATTTCGTGCTGGTCGAGCGCCGGCAGGATCTCCAGCGGGCTCGCGACGAGGGCAAGGTTGGGCTGCTCATGGCCTTTGAGGGTGCGGATCCCCTGGATCGGGACGTCGGCCTGGTTCGGATTTTCCACCGTCTTGGGCTGCGGATGGTTGGACTCACCTGGAACCGCGCCAATCAATTTGCGCAAGGGTTGGCCGAGGACACGGGGGCGGGTGTCTCAGTTGTCGGCCGTTCCCTCCTCGAGCTCATGGGCGAGTTGGGCATCATTCTGGACCTCTCGCACCTCAGCCCCTCTTCCTTCTGGTCGGCCCTGGAGGACTTCCAGGGGCCGGTCGTCGCCAGCCACTCCAATGCCTACGCCGTCTGCGGCCACCCCCGCAACTTGACCGACGACCAGATCAAGGCGATCGCCGCACGCGGCGGCCTGATCGGGCTCAACTTCCTGCCCCGCTTTGTGGGCGGCAACGACTTGCTACAGGGGTTGGTGCGCCACGCCGGTTACATTCGCGACCTGGTCGGTCTCTCTCCGCTGGCTCTGGGTCCCGATTTCATGAACTACCTGCCTGATGTAAGCGAATCGCCCCAACAACGATTGCTGGGCCAGGAGGACGCGGAGGCCCAGGCCCACGTTCAGTTACCCGACGTCACTGTTCTTCCGGCGCTGTGGCAGACGTTCCGCGACCATGGCTGGTCGAGCGAGGATACAACAGCGCTCTTTTACGACAATGTGTGGCGCTACCTCTATGGAACGCTGCCTGCCTGAGAGGCATACGATAGGCTGCGGCGGAGATGCCGTTCGCGTGGGTGGTCCATGCACGCGGTGAGGCTGCCGACGCTGGGAAGGAGACCCCATGCTTTTGAACAAACCACGGGCACACAAGATCATCCGGGAAGCAGGGCTCGATGTCTTGATCGCAACCCATCCGGATAACGTCGCCTACATGAGTGACTACCTCTGCATGTCGCACCGGATCACCCCGGGTGTGCAGGTCTACGGCATTTTACCGGGCGATGATAGCCGGCCACTCGGGCTCGTCATCCCGTCGCTGGAGGTGGACGCCTGGGCCGAGCAACCGGGTGAGATCGAGCAGGTGTCCGTGTACGGAACGCTGTATCGGAACCGGGAAAGCAGCCGGGAGCTCGCCGCGGATGATCAACGGATCTACGACCACACGATCGCTAACGAGACGCCCCAGGACGCACTGGCGGCTCTGGTGGCTACGCTGGATGAACGCGGGCTGGCAGACGCGGCTATCGGCGTGGACGAAAGCAATCTGGAAGCTGAGGCATGGAAGGCGATGATCGCTGCCTTGCCCCGCGCTCGGGTTGTGCCCGCGGCCTCCCTGTTTCGCCAGATTCGCATGATCAAGACCGAAGAGGAGATCCGGCGGATGGCACGCTCGGCGGAGATCACCGAACGGGCTATCCAGCACCTCTTCTCGTGTGCCCGCGAGGGCATCACCGAGCGCGAGCTGGCCAACCAGTTCAACGCGCGGGTTGCCGAATTGGGCGGCCTCCCCGGCTTCTGGATCGTGAGTGCCGGGCGGCGCACGGCCCACACCCACGCCCGCCAGAGCGACTACGCGGTCAGGCAGGGCGATTTCATCAAGGTGGATATGGGCTGCACCTGCAACTTTTACTGGTCGGATGTGGGTCGCACCAAAGCGCTGGGAGAGCCCGGCGACCGTGAGCGCCGGATCTATGAGATCCTGTGTGCCGGCTTGCGCGCGGCCATTGACCGGGCGCGGCCGGGCGCGTACGCGTCTGAACTCTACGATACCGCCATCCAGACGATCAGAGAGCTCGGGCTCCCGGACTACCGGCGGCACCACTGCGGGCATGGCATCGGAATCTCCGTCTATGATCCTCCGTTGATCCAACCACGAGACTACCAGGATATCTATGGGGTCGGGAGCGAGGACGTGATGCTCGAGGCCGGTATGGCCATCAACCTGGAAACGCCCTACTACCTGCTCGGCGAGTGCGGTTTTATTGTCGAGGAAACTGTGGTTGTTCGTGATGATGGTCCTCACGTCCTGACCTGGATGGATCACTCACCGACGATCTCTTCATAGGGGCGGTGCGAGGCCGTGGAAGTCCCCGGCCCCACGCGCAGCCCCCATTCCAACCTCGAAAGGAGAGGTACCGATGGCTATGAAACTCATCCGGAGCAAGCTGCTGATCGATGGAACCGGCCGCGATCCCATCCCCAATGGGGCTGTCCTGATTGAGGATGATCGCATTCGGGCTGTTGGGCCTGTTGAGGCGCTCGACTTTCCACAGGATATCGAAGAAATCGATCTCAGCGATCAGACCGTG
Source organism: Chloroflexota bacterium (assembly GCA_003520455.1). The sequence continues at coordinate 10,994 of DOUV01000319.1, forward strand.
CTGCCGGGGCTGGTAGATGCCCACAGCCACTGTGTCCTGCGCGGCGAGCGGCGCACCCTCTCCCAGCAGAACACGGACCCTCTGCCGCGCATGACGCTCAGAGCAGCCAACAACGTCCGCGCGGATCTCCTCTCGGGGGTCACCACCATGCGGACTCTGGGCGATCCCCACTACATCGACGTCATGTTGCGAGACGCGATCAACGAGGGCGAGGTTCCTGGGCCCCGGCTGCTCGTATCTGGGCCCGCGTTGAGAGCGACCCACGGTCCCGGCCACACGTTGGGGCCGGGGATCGATGGGGTGGACGCGGTCCGGCACCAGGTCCGCGAGAACATCTTCAATGGGTCGGACGTGATCAAGATCTACGCCACGGGCTGGCTTACCGCCGATCCGGCCGCCTACCAGCTGCATCAATTCACCCGGACCACGCCCTACACCCGGGCGGAGTTCTGCGCCATTATGGACGAGGCGCATCGGATCGGTTTGCGGGTGACGGCCCACGCCCATTGCGGTGCCGGGCTCCGTGATTGCATCGAGTGTGGCATCGACTCGATCGAGCACGCGGCGATGATGGAAGAAGAGGTCATCGACCTCTTCCTCAAACACGACACCTGGCTTGTCGGGACCCACACAGTTCTCTTCGATCCTGAAGTGGGCCTGATGGCGAAAAAGGATTTTGAGACGGTGCCGGCCTATCGTGATTCCCTTCTCCGCGTGCAAGAGACAGTCCTCACGATGCATACCCGGGCCATTGCCGCGGGGGTAAAATATTCGATGGGCAGCGACGCGCGCCATGGGTATTTCAGCCGGGACCTCGAATTCGTCAACAAACACCTGGGGATGTCGCCGATGGATGCGATCGTGGCCGGGACCCGCTCGGCCGCCACGGTTCTCGGCCTCGAAGGGATGGTGGGGACCCTTGAGGCAGGGAAGGTTGCAGATGTGATTTCCGTCAAAGGAAACCCGCTGGAGGATCTCACGCTGCTGCGCAACGTTCAGATGGTGATGAAAGCGGGCAGGCGCTACGACCAACTCGCCGTCCGAGATCTGGGCGATGGCCACCCGACCGGAGACCAACCGAGATGAGCGCGAGGGAGTTGCCGGGGGTGGTCACCGCAGATTGCCACTCACACCTCTACCCCACCCCCAGGCGGCTCTATCCCCACCGCACGGTCACCTTCAGGGCCTCTGATCTGATCGCGCGGATGAACGAGTGGGGGGTGCAGTACAGTGGGGTGCTGGCTCACCCGGTCCCAGGCGCCTCTGTTGAAGCGGGTACGGCAGAGCATGACCTCATCGCCGCAGAGATCGAGCCGTATCGCGACAGGCTGATCCTGTTCGCCTGGGCGACCCCGCGCTGGGGGCGGGCGGGGCTTGAAGAAAGCCGGCGCTGCCTGCGGGCAGGGAGCTGCCGCGGCCTGATCCTGGATCCCATTCAAGAAGGGTTTGAACTGGACGATCCCGCGCTCGACCCCCTCTGCGAGCTCGCCGCAGAGGCCGGCGTCCCGGTTTTTGTGGAAACCTATCTCGAGCACCGTGGGGCCGAACCGTGGCGGCTGATCGCGCGGGCGGCGCGCTCCCCGGAGGTCGCCTTTATCATGGCCCACATGGGCGGGATCGGCGTCCAGCAGAACATGAGCGGCGCCACACTGGCCTCGGACGTGGCCAATGTCTACCTCGAGAGTTCCTGCACCAAGAGCGACCCGTTCGCCATCTTCGAAGGGCCGGCCAGGATCCTCGGCGCGGAGCGCATCCTGTTGGGCTCCAACGGGCCCCTGCACCACGTGGCCCTCAACCTTCGCAAGCTGGAACTCACGCAGCTCACGGAGGCCGAGAAACAGCTCATTCGCGGCCGCAATTTTCTGCGACTGGTCGGCGCGACGCCGGCCGAGCGGGCGGAGGTGCATTGAAGATGAGAGAGGGCCATTTTGTCGTCGATGCGCACGTCCACGTCATTCGGGGCGCGATTGACTCCACCTTTGCCGAGCCCAGTGGGCGCGCGAGCCGCTCGCCGGCGATCAGCGCCGAGGAGGTCGTGGCGCGCATGGAGCGCTACGGCATCGACACGTCGGTGCTGATCGTGCACGCCTGGTCCGATACCTCCATCGACGAAGTGCGCCATGAACATGACATCGTGGCCGAGGATATCAGACGCTATCCGGAGCGCTTCACCGGTGTCTGCACGGCCGATCCGCGTCAGGGACAGCGGGCGGTCGATGAGGTCAGGCGCGCCGTGGAAGAACTGGGCTACTGCGGGCTCAAGCTGCTGCCCTCTTTTCATAACTACCTGGTGGATAGTGCCCTGGTCGATCCACTCATGCGAGTCGCTGCGGACTCCTCGTTGCCGGTCCTCTACTGCAGCCAGTGGCACTTCTACGGCGCTGAGCCCTGGCGTTGGGTTCGCCTGGCCCGCCGGTATCCCGAACTGACCTTTGTCATGTGCCACATGGGCATCGACCCGTTTGTCACCGAGAGCCTGGTGGTCCCCCACATGGTCGCCGAGGCCCCCAACATCGTCCTGGAGACCTCCGCCACGACCACAGATCCGTATGGTGTGTTCACAGCACCGGCGGAAATCCTGGGTCCGGACCGGCTCATGTGGGGCTCGGATGGCGGCCCCTTCCTCCATCCGGAGCTTGAGCTGTTAAAGCTGGATCTGGCTGGGCTTGAACCGGGGGCCAAGCGCATGGTGCTGGGCGGGACCGCGGCGCGAGTGTTTGGCATCGCACAGCCCAATCCTCTCTGAGGCCTGGAACATCGGTCAAGTCATCGCCGTGGAGGTGCCGTCGGAGACTTCCGAAGTCTTCCAAGACTTCGGAAGTCTGACTCCTTGACCGGCGCTCTGGCGGGTCGGGATGGCCCGGCGTCGAGGAACGGCGGCGGAGCGGGGGGCGAGCTCGCAATCGCGGTCTAACCAGGAGCGATGCAATGGGAAACAGCTTGATCAGCCGGGTCCGCCAACCGGTCAAGCGGGAAGGATCGGAGCAGTACCTGCTGATCACCCTGCTGAGCTTTGCTGCCTCGGTCATCCTGACCCGGTTATTTCTGGGAATCACCGGCTACCCGCAACTTGGGACGCGGCAGCTCCACATCGCGCACGTCGTGTGGGGTGGCCTGTTGCTGTTCGTGGCTTCGCTGCTGCCCTTGATTCTGGCCAACCGCTGGGTTTACACGGCCGGCGCGCTGCTGAGTGGGGTCGGGGTTGGGTTGTTCATCGACGAAGTCGGCAAATTCATCACCCAGACCAACGATTACTTCTACCCGGTAGCCGCGCCGATCATCTACGCCTTCTTTCTCATGACGGTGCTGCTATACTTGCGGGTCCGCCGCCCGCCCTCGCAGGATGCCAGGGCCGAGTTGTACCGCGCCCTCGACGCCCTGGCCGAGGTGATCGACCATGATCTGGAACCTCGGGAGTGGGCTGACCTTGAGGCGCGTCTTCGCCAGGTCGCGCGACGCGCGACCCATCCGGAGCTGGCCCGATTGGCGAACGCGCTGCTCGATTTCCTGGCGTCGGATGCCCTCGAGCTGGTCCCGGATACGCCGCGGATCTGGGAGCGGCTACAGAAGCGGGGGCGCATCTTCGAAGCCCGTTGGATCAACCGAAGTCGTCTGAAAATGGTCCTCATCATCGGATTGATCGTTTCGGGGCTCCCCGCGTTGAACATCTTAATTCCGCTCCTCCTGCTGGCTCCGGCATCGCCGTCTCTCCGAGGAGAGATCCTGGCGCTCTTGCCGGCCGCCGAGCAACTGACCAGAATCGGCAGCCTCACCTGGATCCTGCTGCGACTGGCGCTGGACGGCGTCGCGAACCTGCCGTTGCTGATTGCAGCGGGTTTCCTGATCGCCGGGCAGGAGCGGCGGGGCATCACAGTCGCCTACGTGGGCCTCCTATTCGCACTGACCGTGGTCAACCTGCTGATCTTCTACTTCGACCAGTTTCAGGCCATTGCCGAGTCGATGGTCCAGTTTGGGTTGCTGCTCGGGACGATCCACTACCGGCAGCGTTACCTGGGCGGCTAACGGTCCGTCACGAACCAGGCCGTCCGGCGGCTGGGGTGTGCGCGGGAAGCCGGAGGAACGGCTTACCAGCCGAGCTGTCTTGCTCTATACTGTCGGCCTCATGATGGGTTCGAGGCCTGGACTCAGGCCGCTGCAAACGGGCAGCGAACTCACCAGGCTCAGGAAAGGATTGACCTCGTCATGCAAACCGAAATCCTCTACCGTCCCTCGTACTCGCTCACTCGAGTCCGGCTCGATCCGAACGAAGCGATTCGGGTCGAGGCCGGTTCGATGGTCAGCATGTCGAGCGGGATGAGTATCGAGACCGGGATGCAGGGTGGGCTGCTCAAGTCGCTCGCCCGCTCGATCTTCGGCGGTGAGTCGTTCTTCATCAACACATACAAGGCTCCGTCAACCGGCGGTGAGATCAACCTGGCCCCGGCGCTGCCCGGCGATATGTCCGTGCTGGAATTGCAGGGTGAATCCCTGATGGTGCAATCCGGCGCCTTTGTCGCCTCGGCGACGAGTGTGAACGTGGACACGGCGTGGGGCGGCGCGAAGACCTTCTTCGCCTCTGAAGGTCTGATCATGCTCAAGGTCAGCGGCTCTGGGCCGGTCATCCTGGCCAGTTACGGCGCCATCCACGAGATGAACCTCGACCGGGATCAAACGATGACGGTAGATACCGGCCACCTGGTGGCGTTTAGCGAGGGCGTCGGCTTTCAGGTCCGGCGGGTGGGCGGGATGACCTCCACGCTGTTTAGCGGCGAAGGGCTGGTGGTGGACCTGACCGGGCCGGGACGCGTCCTCATGCAGACTCGCTCCGCGGATGCCTTCCTGACGTGGCTGCTGCCCAGGCTGCCGATTCAGAAATCGGGCGACAAGGAGGGTGGATTCACGCTGAGGTTGGGGTGATGATCGAGGTGTACCGGGTCTCCTCCGAAGGCAGTAGACCTCTTCCACCGTTCAGTCGTTGAATGCTGCAGGCAGCAGTGCTATGCTGCTGACCGTGCTTTTGCCCCTGGCGCGCCGGTCAAGTCATCCCACCGGAGGTGGGAGCGAAGACTTCCGAAGTCTGGTAGGGATCGTGCTTGC
>DOUV01000780.1 GCA_003520455.1 Chloroflexota bacterium
GGTGATGTAGTCATCGGCTCCCAGTTCGAGACCGATCAGCTTATCCGCCTCCTCGACCCGCGCCGTGAGCATGAGCAGGGGCACGGCCGCGACCTGGGGATCGCGGTCCTGGCGGATGGCGCGGGCGACGTCCAGCCCGTCCATCCCGGGGAGCATCAGGTCGAGAATCACAAGGTCGGGCCGCTGCTGCCGTACCATGAACAGGCCTGTGTGCCCATCGCTCGCGCTGGCGACCTCGAAGCCAGTCTGAGTGAGGTAGCCGCGTACGATGGTCACAATTTGCGGTTCGTCTTCGATGATCAGGATCGTCTGAGTCATAGCATTTCGGGCACGTCCTGTCCCTGTGCGGTTCAACCGAATTTTATCTCGCGTTGAGGTTTCAATAACCCCGCCGCGGGTCGAAGAGCTCTTGAGCGAAGCCGCCGGGCCCGCAGAGGCGCAAGATCACAAGTGAATTGGCGTTCCGACGCGAGGCTTCTCGCCGCTTTTCACGAGGGACGACCCTGAATCGAACATTGTCGTGATATGCAAGCACGCAGCGGCCGGCTGAGACTCAACCGGCCGCCCGCGTCTTTGCAGGATCTCACGGGGCCGGCGTCGCGGTCGTCGCCGGGTGGTATCGGGCCATGTTGGCCAGGCACTGGGCCTGCACATCGGCCGGGATGTTGTTCTCGGTCATCCACTGCTGGCACTCAGCCAGGCTCATCGGTTCGCCACCGTGCATCATCTGCATCATGTGGCCCATCATCTGAGGATTACTCATCATCGCGCTGCACTCGGCCGGTACGGCCGCGTCGTTGTGCATCTGGGCGTGCATTCCCCCTATGGAGCCGGTGCCCATCATCCCGCTGGCACCGCCCATCATGCCGGTGAAGCCGCCCGTTTGCCCGGTGAAACCGCCCACCGGCCCCTGCGCCAGAACCGCGCCTGCACCGACCAGCAGTCCAACGGCCAGGAGCATGCCCAGCCCAATCAATCCCGCGGTGCGCAGCCTGTTCATTATAGTCTCCTTTGCATCTCGGCAATAGCCGGCGCGTTGGTTGGTGTTCCTGTCATCATCTTCATCCTACGACACCGATGTGAAGACCGGATGTGGACGGGATGTGGCCCGGATGAGGCTTGCCTCAGGCGGCCTCGAGGCTGTCCCAGGCCGGCTGCGGTGTTGTCCAGCGGGACAGCCGGGATGGCCGGGGCGACGTGGCCGCGCCGCGCATCGTTTCGCCGCGCCTGCTCTGTCGGAACGCTGAAGGCTGCTGCCAGGCGCCCCGAGAGCGCCCCAAAACGGCGGTCAAGTTGTCGCCGCCGCTGGCAGGACTGGTTTGTATGGGCGGACGGCCCTGCGCCCCTCTGCGGCCTGGCGAAGAGGGCCCACCTTCGATTGGACTTTTCTTGAAAAATCCATAGAATCCCTCCCTTGTGCCTCCGGCGGGAGGCACTTTTATTGGACACGGTCAGCCTCGAGATGGATGAACGCTGACGTGTCGGCCGCGAGTGCCGAATTGCCCGACCGCTGAGCCGCCAGTACCGGCGGCTCAATTGTTGTCGGCGCACGGGCCTCTTCGCCCGTGCGCCCCCGAGCAAACCGACCTGCCATGAGTCTGTTGTTGATCCCCTCCTCCGTTGCAGCCCTGTTGCTCGCTCCGGCAGGTCAGCTTCAGAGGAGAAGTGATGAAATCGAAGACCATGATCATCGCTCTGTGTTCTGCGGCGATGGCCTGGGCAGGGATGCCGAAGCGCTCTTTTGGCGAGTCCCAGATCTACGAAGTGATCGTTACGGCGTACACCTGCGAGGAGAATTCCAACAATCCGATGCACCCCTGTGGCCCGCTGCGGTGGGGCGGCGACCGGTACGGGCCGGGCATGGCCTGTCCCGTTGAGTGGCGCGACCGTGCCATGGACGTGCCGGGCTACGGCATCCGCCGTTGCGACGATACCCCGCGGGATGGTTACCTGGACGGCCTGCCCCACATCGACCTGCGTGTGCCGACGGTGGCCGAGGCGAAACGGATTGGGGTGCGGCGGATGATCATTCAGCCGGCGAACGGGCTTCCATCCGAGAATAGTGGCTCAGCCAACGCCCTGGCGACTCAGGCCGATGCCATCAGCCTGGCCCACACGATGGTGGCCGACGGGGACGTCAACACCGCGATGGCTCGCCTGCTGCGCACCGCGCGGGCCCGCGAGTACTTCCCCACCCTCCTGACGGCCGTGGACCTGCCGGCCGAGCACCCCGTCTGGGTGGTCACTCTCTGGGTGCCCGCCAACGAGATCCCGGAAGGCGCCGTGGCCCAGCCGGATGCCTCGGCGGAGATCGCGGCTCGCTGTTTCCTGTTCGATGCGCAGAGCGGTGCGCTGGTCACAGATGCCTTCGTGTCGAAGGACGTCCTGGAGACGTTGGGCTGGCTCTCACAAGACGCGTAGACTTCAGGCAATGTCGTCCCCACTCGTGTACCGGGGCCCGTCCATCCTGGACGGGCCCCGGTCGTTGTGGCGCACCATCCGGCGCAGAGCCCATTTGCCACCGGAGCCGGGCCGCTCCGCAGCCGGTCGCGCGAGGGGACGATGCACCTCTGTCCTTCGGGAGCGCTGCCCAGGGATAGAGCGGCCTTCCGCCGCCCCCACGATCATGCGGAAGGGGCGTCGCCTTCTGGCAGCCGGGCGGCTGCGGGGGCGGAGTTGGTGGCTCTTGTCTTTCCGGCGGTGCTGCTACAATATGTGGGTGTGGAAGGAGGCAACGAGAGCTTTCACGGGGAGGGTACTCGTGGGCGGCGGCGGCCGCCTACCCTCACCGCAGCCCATTCCCTCGTAGGCGGGGGGCCGGAAGGCTCGCGGGCGACGCCCGGGGATGCGGCGAGGATGGAGGCACTGTCAACTGACCCTTGAGAGGGCAACGAGAGGGCTGCACGGATGGTGCCGATTCCAGGCGCAAGAGCCGTGGAACTCTGACAGAAGGGGATCGTCTCTTGATGAAGCAGAACCGTTTTGCATCCTATGCCTGGAGCGTCCTGGTGTATAACCTGGCCGTCATCCTCTGGGGCGCGTATGTGCGGGCGACAGGTTCGGGAGCAGGCTGTGGGAGCCACTGGCCGCTCTGCCAGGGAGAGGTTGTCCCCCGGTCGCCGCGGATCGAGACCATCATCGAGTTTACCCACCGGCTCAGCAGCGGGCTGGCGCTGGCGCTGGTCGTGGGGCTGCTCATTTGGGCAGTTCGAGCCTATCCCAAGGGTCACCGCGTTCGGCTGGGGGCCGGCTTCGCCATGCTATTCATGATCACCGAGGCCCTCCTGGGGGCCGGATTGGTGCTCTTCAAGTTGGTGGCCGAGAATGCCTCGATGTTCCGGGCTGTCTCGGTGGCTACGCACCTGGCGAACACCTTCTTGCTCCTCGCGGCGCTGACCCTCACGGCCTGGTGGGCTTCGGGCGGCGCGCCTGTGCGGCTCAAGCGCCAGGGGGGCGTCGGGGGGCTGCTCGGGTTGGCTTTGCTCGGCGTGTTGGTCCTGGGTGTCAGTGGTGCCGTGACTGCGCTGGGCGACACTCTCTTCCCATCGGGCTCGCTGGCCGCGGGGCTCCGGCAGGACTTCTCCCCCACGGCGCATTTCTTGATTCGGTTGCGCCTCCTGCACCCCGTGATTGCGGTTTCGGTCGGCCTGTTCGTGATCCTCACGGCGGGCGTCTCGAGCTCGCGGCGCCCCAGTCTGTACACCACGCGGCTGGCCTGGGTCCTGACCGTGCTATTCTTGCTCCAGCTCGGGGCCGGGCTGACCAATGTTGTCCTGTTGGCACCAGTCTGGCTCCAACTCGTGCACCTCCTTCTGGCCGACCTGGTCTGGATCGCGCTGGTGCTCCTGGCGGCTGCGGCCCTGGCCAAGCAGCTGCCGCGGGCTGAGGCCCTGGGGTCGCTCCAGCCTGCGCCGCCGATCGGTCCGGCCGGTGGGGGGATGAAGGATTCCCCTGCGTTCAGGCGAACCCGCGAAGAATTCGAGATTCGGCCTGGCCGGTCCGGCCAGTAGCCGTTGTGGTCACAGCGGAGATTCCGGCAACTGCTCACGGTGATACGTGATGCGTGACGCGTGAGGAAACGCATCACGTTGTGGTCACAGCGGAGATTCCGGCAACTGCTTACGACCTGAGCACCACCTCCCGCTTGAGGCGCCCATGCAGACCAGCGCGGGCGCCTCATTCGTTTCTGAGACCGCCCTCTACGGACGGTCACAGGGGCGCCGCACCTTCGTCGTAGTCTGTGCGACAACGGAAGGCTGCTTGCCGCCCTGGCGTACGGCCTCCCGCTGGTCACGGGTGCGGCGCCCCTTGACAGGTGAGGCCCTCCGTGAGGGGGGTGGATCACGGGCGCGCGTACGCCGTCAGTCGGGTGAGCAGGAAAAGAGTCCAATTGACAATTGCCCCGTTTATCCGCGTGATAGTAGAAGGCGGAGAAGTGCTTAAGGTCGGGGACCCTCTCGCTTCTGTTGCCGCATTCAAGCATCGGGGAGTGGGGATTGTCGGGCCATCAGCGTGCCCGGCGCCATCACCCCTCCCGCGCCGGGCTCTCCCTCGGTTAGCTGTGCTTCCAGGGCTCCGTCCGGCGACGGCCTCACTGCAATGAGCGGAGCGACCAGATATGGCTCGGAAGACGATCGCAGGTGCAGCCGGACCGCTGTTGGGAATGCTGATCCCATTGTTCATATACATCTATCTAAAGCGCCAGCCCGCCCTTGACCCCTCTATCGTCGTCCCGGTCCACCACTTTGTGATTGTCAGCGCCGTTGCGCTGTTGGCGGCGGGGATCGCCGTGGCCGTCGGGATCTCGGGGAGCCGGTTGCGGAACATCCAGGTCATCTTCCTCTCCCTGGCCTTTACCTCTCAGGCCCTGGTCTTTGCGTTGCATGGGCTCTCGACGCCCGGTTTCCTGCTCCCACTGACGCGCGTCCCGGCAGTGGCCGCCCAGTTGAGCGTGTTGCTGACCGCCTTCTGGCTGTTGATGTCGGTGGTTCCCTCCGATCACCCCGTCGTCGTCAGTCTGTCCCATGTGCAACAGCTGCTCGTGCCGGTCTGGGCATCGGTGCTCCTCCTGCTCGGGATCGCGGCCATGGCGAGACCCGATCTGGTGGGGTTGATCCCCGTGGACGCGCCGCCGCTGAGAACCTTTGTCGCCCTGCTGACCGTGGCGATCTTGCTGGCAGCGGGCGTTCGCTACTGGCAGTCCCACCGCTACTCGCAGTTCCCCCTGCAGCTTGCGATCGTCTACAGCGCCGGCTGGCTCGCCGTGGTGCAGATTATTCTGCTCACCGGCCAGGTCTGGCACGTCAGTTGGTGGTTGTACCACTTCCTGCTGCTGGCCGCGATGATCTTGCTGGTCGCCGGACTGCTCAGCCAGTATGGAACCGGGGCCTCTCTCGGCACGGCGGTCCGTGGCCTCTTCACCTCCGATCCCAAGGAGCGTCTGGAAGCGGGGATTTCGCCCAGCGTCAGGGCCCTGGTGGTCGCGACTGAAGCCCACGACAGCTACACCGCCGGACACAGCTTTCGCGTGGCGCTCGCCGCGGTGAGCCTCGGTGAGGCGATGGGAGTGTCCCCTGAGCAACTCAGGGCCCTGGCGCAGGGCGGCATCGTCCACGACGTCGGCAAAATCGAGGTGCCAGACGCTGTCCTGAACAAGCCCGCCAGCCTGGCCCCGGAGGAGCGGATCCTGGTCGAGAAACACCCGCTGACCGGCTACGAGATGTGCAAGCACCTGGGGTTTATGAAGGACGAGCTGGACGTGATTCGTTCCCATCATGAAAAATGGGACGGCACGGGCTATCCTGACGGGCTGAAGAGCGAGGCGATCCCGCTGCTCGCGCGCATCCTCGCGATCGCCGATGTCTACGATGCCCTGACCTCTGATCGGTCGTACCGCCGTCGCTGGAGCCACGAAGAGGCGCGGCGATACATCCAACGCCAGGCGGGCAGCCATTTCGATCCGCGCTGCGTCGAGTTCTGGGCCCACCTGACCGAAGAAGGGCCGCTGGTTCAAGAACCCGCACCCTGGAGCGCCGTGACGGCCCAGGCGATTGGAGTGCGGCCGGTGAAACTAGGATAGAGTTAGACGAGGCGTATTCATGAACACGTGACGGCCCAGGCGATTGGAGTGCGGCCGGTGAAACCGTGAAACGTGCCGCTCAAACAGGAGGCGAGTAGGCGACGGCATTACCGCCAGCCACCCGGCGGGAGTGCCGACCGCGGGTCGCTCTGGGTATGGCGCGTGTGGTGGGTAGGGCTGAAAACCAGAGGAGCAGATCCAGGTGAAGATCGCGTGGAGCGCTGCGAGCCAGGGGCCCGCCCGTGAGGGACGGGCCTTTTTGCTGGGCCATCCCGGTCGCCGGGCGGGGTGCCGGAGGAGCACCCGTCCCGGGCCTCTGACGAGCGAAAACCGTGCGTAAACTTGACTGGCGGTCAACTGAAATAGACGCCGAAAGTGCGAGTTCTGAACGTTTATAGGGATAGTGGGCCAAATCATTGTTGCGGTCGTCGATAGACTGCCGCACGACGCGATGGTGGTTCTCACCGCGGCCGGCCGCCCGCGAACCGGGAACGGGCCTTCTGCGGTGGAATGCGCGGAAGGCGAGTGAAATCCGCCTCACGCGTTCCAGGCGCCATGCCCAATCCTCCCCCGAGTTTTGACGTGCTCGGGCCAATTCCCCCAGCCGTGTTGCACTCCCTGCAACAGCGCACCTCCAGAATGGGAGCAAACCTATTCAGGAGGTGCGCATGGCATTCTGGAGCAGGAACCGCGAAGAGTATGAAGCGATGGCCGACCTGCTTGAATCGCGGCCCGGTCTCCGGCCGAGCGACCTGGCTGCGGCCCTCGGTGTCGAGCGATCTACGGTGTTGCGACGCCTGCCCGCGCTGGAGGAGGCCGGGATTCTGCTGGCCGAAGATGAACGAGGCGGATTGTGGTTGTTTCGGCGCGAACAGGAATGAATTGTCGCTCCTGTTGCGGAATTTGGCGGCCCTACGTGCAATAATAGGGGCCAGGATGAAATCGTGAGAAGGAGGCGCCTGTGAGCGAAAGAACTGTGGGCAAAGCCGAACGCTTGTTGCAGATCGAGCACCTGCTGCTCGCTCACCCGGAGGGTTTGAGGAGGGACCCTTTCGGAGGTTAAACGATAGGACGGATTCTGATGTTTTCCACACGCGTGGGGATGGACCCTGCGCTGTCGCCTCTGGCCCTCTACCAACTTCTCGCTGTCGATGTCCGAGCCCGATTTGGTGAGAATTTCGTGCGTCGTGCTCACTCACTTCACCGAGATGCTCGCCTTTGCTGCCTGAATTGGATTAAGTCGAGCTTCGTGCTGCTTCGACGACCTACTCCCCTTACAAGATCCCCTTACAAGATCGTGGGGCCGCCCGCGGTGAAGCCTACGACTCGGCCGCTTTTCAGTCGCTGATTGCCTATCCCTATCTCACCGATGCGATTCATGAACGTGCTCACAATCCCGTGGGGCCTGAGCACGCACGGGATCGGCAAGCGCCGGCAAAGGCCGGCACCGGAAATACGGCCAGGTAGATAGGCAACAAGCGGAATGTCGGCTCCTGTGGACGGGGAAGCGCGACTCGCCGAAGGCCAGGCGATAGACCTGATGGTTTCCGCCCAAAGCCGGTTGACGCGCTCATTCCTTGAGAGCGTTGCAGAAGAGGCCAGGCTGGCGAGGCGAGCCGACGAGAAACGAAAGGGGTTAACGAAAGGGCTTATCGTTGGCCTTTCTGAAGCAGGCACTGCCATAACCGCTCGGCGGTGATGGGAAGCTCGGTCAGGCGAACGCCTGTGGCGTCCCGAATAGCGTTGGCGATTGCCGCGGCCGCCGCGATGATTGGCGGCTCTCCAACGCCCCGCGCCCCGAACGGCCCGTTCGGAGCCGGATTCTCGACTAGTATGACCTCGAATGGTGGTACATCGCGGGCAGTGGGTAAGGCGTAATCCAAGAAACTCCCGGTCAACAGGTGACCTTTCTCACTAAAGACCATCTGCTCGAAGAGCGCCCACCCAATGCCCTGCGTCGCACCGCCGTGGACCTGACCCTCAATGAGCAGAGGATTGATGGCGCGGCCGACATCTTGAACGATCAGGTTACGAGTGACGCTGACCCGTCCGGTTTCCATATCGACGGCTACTTCCGTGAGATGAACGGAGAAGCCGGGTGCTTGCTCAGTAAGGGCCGATCCACCTTGGCTGATAATCGGCGGATAGGTGCTGTCAAAGTCAAGCGTCTTCTGGACCACATCGCCCACGGCGATGCGGCGGCCGGGCGCTCCCCGGACCGAGATCCAACCATTTTGGAGCTCAAGGTCGGCGGTATCTGCTTCGAGCAGGTCAGCCGCGACGGCGAGAATCTGTTGCCTCACGCCGTCGGCCGCGCGCACCACCGCCGAGCCAAGCGTGTAGATGGTCATGCTGCCGCCGCTCGGGCCGGCAAACGGCCCCTGGGTGGTATCACCAGCTATGATCTGGATATGCTCGGGTGGGACACCCAGCGTCTCCGCGGCGAGCAGCACCAGCGACGTATTCGAGCCGGTGATATCCACCGATCCGACGTGGATATGGATCGTGCCGTCGCCATCCGGGCGGCAGACGGCCGAGGCAGGAGCAGTCCCACCCGGCCAGCCCCCCACCGCGAGGCCGACACCGCGATGGACGGACGACGAGCGCTGGTCGCGCCACAAGGGGTGCGAGGCGACTCGTTCCAGGCACGCTTTCATCCCTACGCTCTGCCAGGTGGCTCCGTCAGGCATCTGGTCACCGCTCTCGATGGCATTTTGGAGGCGAAACTGAAGGGCGTCGAGTCCGAGCTCTCTGGCCATCTCGTCGATTTGAGACTCGATCACGAAGGTTGCCTGAGGCGCCGTCGGGGCGCGATAAGCCCCAGCCACGGGCTTATTGGTGAGGACCTCGCAGCCCTGAATGTCGAGGTTTGGGAAGCGGTAGTACCCCCCCAGAATGTTGCAGAAAATTGCGGTGAGCCCAGACGGGAAGGCGCCGGAGTCGAGCACGACGCGCGCCTGCAATGCCGTGAGGCGGCCATCACGGGTCGCGCCAGTCTTGAGCTCGACCACGCAGGCCGGGGACGGTGTGGTGCTGGCGAAGTCTTCGTTGCGACTCAAAACCATCTGGATGGGGCGTCTCAGATGCAGAGCAATCGCGCCGACAAGTGGCTCGACGATACCGTATTTGGCCCCGAATCCGCCGCCAACCTTCGTGGGAATGATACGGACCTGACTCTTTCTCAGTCCCAGGAGCCTGGCGACCTCATCGCGCACCATGAACTGCCCCTGAGTGCTGGTCCAGATCGTCAGCGCGCCCGTGAAGGGATCAACCAGTGCGGTAGCGGCGTGTGATTCGATGTAGGCCTGGTGGACAACATTGGTTCGGTAGGTGCGCTCGACGACCAGATCGGCCTCTGCGAGGCCCGCATCCACATCGCCCCGGTGGAAGTGAACTGTCGCCGCGATATTGCCCGCTGTCTCTTCCTCCCCCCCCCCCGCGGCGGCCCCCGCATGGACCTCGGCGGTATGCTCTGCCTCCCTCGGCACGCCCTCTGGCCAGACGAGCGGAGCATCGTCGTGCATCGCCTCCAGTGGATCAACGACCTCGGAAAGTGGGTCGTACTCGATTACCACTTGCTCCGCTCCATCCTGCGCGGCTGTCTCAGACTCGCCGACCACCACGGCCACCGGGTGCCCTTCGAAGATGACACGATCGCGGGCGAGGATGACTGAGTTGCGATTCGTCGGCGGCCGGGCAGCCGCCGGGAGATCCGCGCCCGTAAGGACGGCGACAACACCGGGAAGAGAGCGCGCCTCGCCCGTGTCAATGGAGACAATCCGCGCGTGGGCATAGGGGCTGAGAATTGGGCGAGCGTAGAGCATTCCCGGCAGCGTCACGTCGGCCGCGTACTTCGCCCGGCCAGTCACCTTTTCCAGCCCGTCGGCTAATGGCATTCTGCGGCCGATCATGCCGTCTTCCGAACTTGCCAGTTTACTTGGGTCTTTTGCATCAGAGGGCATAATACGGATCCCTGTGCTGCTTCCTGGATCAGAATCCTGAAGCATGGTGCGCGAACTGGCTGCGGACGCGTTTCGTCTCAACCATCACGCGGAGCTACTGGCTGGTGGAGCGAACGCGATCGCCTGCGTCCGTCGGGGTGAGAACACATTCAGCGTATCAACGATGGTGTCTCCGAGGACCCGGGCTCCATGCACGACACCTGAGGGGATGACCAGGACGCTGTCGCGCTCAGCGCGCACTCGCTTGTCAGCGATCTCGAACTCGATTTCACCAGAGAGGATGAGTGTCACCTGCTCCTCAGGGTGCGAATGTGCCGGGAAGATCGACCCAGGGGCATAGCTGTAGTGGATAACCGTGACGCGCTCGGCGTCTACACGTTGCAGGCTGATTCCGGGACGCACCTCCTCGCTGCGGAGTTGCGACCAAAGCAGATTCTGGTCCTGGCTCACTGTTCCTCCATTCTGCTGATGGCTTGAAGCACTGCGCACGGCGGCATGCAACGCTCCCCAATCTATTCAACGTCAGAGCCATGATAGTCATGCTGGCGCAGCCACTTCAGCAGCTCAAGGAGACCCTGGTCGCGGCGCTGGATCGTGTTGTCATACCGGCCCGCCGCCCACTCGAAGAAACCTTTGCCGGTCTTCGCGCCAGGCTCGCCCGCGGCAAGCCTGGCGCAGACTGGAAGCCGGCGACGGCGAACAGCTGGGCAATGCCATCCCCCATGGTTCCGGCACCAATCACAGCGATCTGCCCCCGCTCCCTCATCTGGTCTATTCCCGCTCTCTGCCCGTCGGCCAGAACGATTTCGTCTCGTGCTGCACTTCTCGCACCTCTCCCGTATCCAACGACCTGGATGGGCTCACCCGACCATGCAGGGCTGAGGATGTCATTTACGACCCAGTAGCCGGAAGCGCGGCTACGCGGCTTCTGTGTCATGATGACATCCAGGACATATGGGCGATTTGCCGCAATCGCCTCTTCCAAGGCTGGTTTCAGATCCTCGGGACGTTCCACACGTGTGCCGCACGCTCCACATGCCCGCGCGAGCTCCGCAAAGTCCGGATTGTAAGGTTTGCCCTCGGCTTCAATCGTGAACTCGGTACCAATCATGCGTTCCCAATGGCGCTTCTGGTACAGAGAGATGATATTGAAGGAGTAGTTATTCTGTACCACCCAGACCACATTAATGCCATACTCCACAGCGGGAAGAACCGATTGCATAGTGGAGCGGAAAGCGCCATCCCCCACCGCTGCGATCACTGGAACATCCGGGCGCCCCAGTTTCGCCCCCAGTGCGGCTGGCACTTCCTGGCCCATCGTTCCATGGCCACTGGCCACAATGTGAGTCATAGGTCGTTGGAAGAGGATGTGCTGGCCCGCGGCGTGTCGTACCCCAACCCCACTGACAAATATCCCGTCCTGCGGCAAAACCTGGGCGATATCGCCCAACAGTCGGCCCACGCTGATAGGCGCGTCGTCAGATTGCTGATCCGTCCGCAACTCGTTCCACCACTTCTCTCGCTCAGACTGCATTGACTTCACCCATCCGGATGGCTGTCGGGCGGGAAGGTCTGCCTTGGCCGCATCAAGGAGCTGTTGAAGCGCCAAGCGCGCATCGCCGACGATCCCCACTTCCACTGGGTAGATCTTACCGATCTCGTTCGGGTTGATGTCGACTTGGATCAATTTGGCGGGAGGAATATGAAAGAAGTGTTGGCGCTTCCACGAACTGCAGTCCATCTCGGGCATGCGGGTGCCGAGCGCCAGGATGACATCGGCCTCGCGGGCCAACCGGTTCGCCACGGGCGTACCTACCGTCCCGGTGAAACCAGGATTAGAGCATCCACCAAAGCAAGATTCCCATGCCCAACCATCCCAAAGGCGTATTCCACTCCCTGGTTCTCCAGAGATCGTACGACGGCTTCTCCACCTGTCATTTGCGTGCTTGTACTCCTGTTGTGTATTTCTGTTAGGTATCAGGCGGCCGAGCCGGGCCCTGGCAGTTGACCGCCGTGCCCGCGAGGAGCCGACCTTTGGGTTCGCTGAGCGTAGATCGCCTCAAACACGTGACGCCGCTTCGCGGGCGCGGTTTACACGCGGGTCAACGACATCTCTTACGGCATCTCCAGTCAAGTTGAAGCTGAGAATAATCATCGTAAGAACCAGAGCAGGAAACCATATGAGCCAGGGTGCCAGGGTCACGAATTTGACAGACTTGGACAGCATGTTGCCCAGATCGGCTTGCGGAGGGATGACCCCTAAGCCCAAAAAGCTGAGGGTGGAGAGAGCAACGAGCGCGTTCGAGAGACTCAATGTTGCCATGACGAGCAACTCGGGAAAGATGCTCGGCAAGATGTGGCGCGCGATTATCTGAAGCGGGGGGACGCCCGCAATTCGCGCCGCATCGGTAAAGGCCAGGTTCTTGATGCGAAGCGTGGAGCCACGCGCGATGCGCGCGAATCGCGGCATATAGATTAAAGAGATCGCGATCATGGTGTTCACGGCCCCGCCTCCGAACACAGCGACAACGAAGATTGCCAGAAGCAGGGCGGGCATGGCCAGGAAGATATCGGTTATCCACATGAGGAAGCGTTCCCAGTAAGCGCCCAGGTAGCCGGCCAAGACCCCGATGATGGAGCCCGCTACCAGCGCTATGCCGACCGCCCCGAAAGGAACGGTAAACGCGAGTGGCAGGGCATCGATCACTCGTGCGAACTGATCCCGTCCAAGTTGGTCGGTACCCATCAGATGTGAGGTGCTGGGCGCTTGCAATAGATCGTTCGTGTTGAGGGCGTTCGGTCCCCACGGGACCATACTCGGGCCGAACACCGCGAGGAACAGGATCGGAATGACCAGAAGGGTTCCGATCCGCCCCGCTGGGTGCGTGACGATCCCGATGACCTGTCTCAGGGCGCGCGATTGCTGGAGATCGATTCGAATGGGGCCAAACGTTGCTTCTTTGACCATCTAGCCAGCTCTCTGTCTTGGGTCTAGGACGGGGTAAAGGAGATCTACGAGCAGATTCACGGTCACATAGACGGCCGCAATGACCCAGGTTCCTGCCACTGCAACCTGAAAATCCCTCCGGACGACGGCATTCAACACGAGGCGCCCCAGACCTGGAAGATTGAAAATCTCCTCCGTGACGATCAGGCCACCAATGAGCGACCCGAAGAGGAGGCCAACCAGCGTTACGACCGGCCCAAGAGCAGCTTTCAGCGCATGAACGTACCGGATACGGCGTTCGTGGACGCCCACTGCGCGCGCCGTTACGATGTATCCTTCCTGCAGGCTTTCCACCATCGTTGCACGGGTCATCTGGGCGATCATTGGCGTAATGGCCAGGGCAACAACGATCGATGGGAGCAGGATCGCTCTCAGATTCGCGGTCAGGTCTTTCGAGATGCGGACATACTGAGAGGTGTACAGGGCCGGAAAGTAGCGGGAGGCGAGCAGGACAGCAACGACGCCTGTCACGAAGGTGGGAATCGACAAGAAAATCAGGCTTATGCCCCGCAGGCGGTCTGCGATACCTCCAAAGTGCGCCGCGGCGTATACCCCGAGGGGAATTCCTATCAGCAGTGCAATGAGAAGACTGACGATGGTGAGCTCTAGCGAGACAGGAAACGCTGCAACGACGTCGGGCGCTATCTCGCGCCCCGTAATCAGTGAGGTGCCGAAATCGCCAGTGGCGGCTTTGACCAGCCACTCCCCCCATCGAACGACGAATGGTCGATTCAGCCCGAGTCGCTCCCGGAACTCATCAAGCTCTTGCTCGACGCCTTTGCCTGCCTGCCCGACCTCCAGACCCGCAATCTGCTCCGCGATGTCACCCGGCACTAACTCGGCAAGTCCAAAAACAAGGAACGAGATGACTATCAGCGCGGCAACTGCCTCAGCCAATCGCTGTATGGCGAAACGGGTCATGCTGTTGCTTCCTTCTCTGCTCAAACAAACGTTCAAATTGCCCGGCGTAATGACACGCCGCGAACCCTCGCTCGTTGTACTCCATCAGGAGCGGTTCCTCGCGGGAACACTTGTCTTGAGCGATGGGGCAGCGCGTGTGGAACCGGCAACCGTGGGGTGGCGAGATCGGGCTGGGCACGGACCCCTCGGGAATAATTCGAGTTCTTGTCCTCTCGATGACAGAGTCAGGGAATGGCACCGCCGAGTGCAGGCAGATAGTGTAAGGATGCAGCGCCTCTTCATGGATACCCTGAGGGCCGGCTATCTCCACTACGTGCCCGAGGTACATGACGACGATACGTGTGCTCATGAACTTGACGGAGGCGATGTCATGTGAGATGAAAATATACGTGACACCATATTTGTCCTTCAGGTCTTTGAGCAGGTTGAGCACTTTGGCCTGCGTGGACATGTCCAGGGCGCTCACCGCCTCATCGAGCACGATGAGCCGCGGCTCGGGCGCCAGGGCGCGGGCAATCGCGACCCGCTGTTGCTGACCACCGGACAATTCTTCCGGATACTTGTCTGCAAACCCGGAATCCAGGCCCACATCCTCGAGCAGTTCATTGACACGCCCGGCGATCTGAGCGGACGAGAGTTGGAGCCCGCTTAGCGGTTCTGCAATGATCGACCTCACTCGCATGCGAGGGTTGAAAGAGCTTGCGGGGTCTTGGAAGACCATCTGGAAACCAAAGCGCTTCGCCAACGCGCCGGGCCGGATATTGGTACGTATAATATCTCCGTTGACGAATACTGTGCCATGGGTTGGTTGCTGTAGACCGAGAATGACGCGGCCGAGTGTGGACTTTCCACACCCCGATTCGCCCACGACTCCCAGCACCTCGCCCTCGCGAACGGTTAGATTCACCTGGTCGAGCGCGTGCACAATCTGCGGTTTCGACAGGAAGCCGGTGCGCACAGGGAAATGCACGGAAACATTGTCCAGGGTAATCAGCGCTTCATCCATGAGCGTGTCCCGTCTAGACCACCTGGTACGAACTGAGTTCACAACCCGCTGTCACCGGAACGCTCCATTCTCCCACGATATCCTTTCGCCGGCAGGGTTTCAAATCCAGCATCCTTACATTGATACGTTCGCTACCTTCAGAGTGCCTTCGTGCTGGGATACCCAGCACCTCGACCTTCTTCCCACCGCCAGCGACCTCAACTGCGGCTCGCTATAGCATATCTCCTCCGCAAAGTCGCAACGGGGCCGGAAGCGGCATCCGACAGGAAGCCTGGAAGAGACCGTCGGAGGAGTCCCCTTAATCGTTGGCAACCGATCGCCCATTACTCGTTCGGGTAGCGAATTGAGCAACCCCAGTGTATAGGGATGGTGCGGCTCCGAAAACACATCCTCGACCTTCCCCTCCTCGACGACCTGCCCGGCGTACATCACTAGCATGCGGTCGCAGATGCTGGCGACGACGCCGAGGTTGTGGGTCACAAGGATAACCGCCATGTGCCTTTCAACCGCGAGCTCTTTGAGCAACTCCAGGATCTGCGCCTGTATCGTTACATCCAGCGCCGTCGTCGGCTCGTCGGCGATGAGGACCTGCGGGTTGTTCATCAGACTGAGCGCGATCATCACTCTTTGCTGCATTCCGCCCGACAACTGGTGGGGGAAGTTGTGCGCGCGCCTCTTTGCGTCGGGAATGCCAACCGCCCTCAAGGCATCGACGATCCGCACAAGCGCATTCTTGCGCGGCACGTTGTCATGCGCCCGTAACGCTTCACTCAATTGCCACCCAATGGCGAAGGCGAAGTGGAGCGAACGCATCGGGTTCTGAAATATAACGGCCATCTCGCGCCCGCGGACCTGTCTCATCTCACTGGGCGAGAGTGCCAACACATTTCGCCCACCGATCATCAACTCGCCGGCCTCTATCCGGCCGGGAGGTGGGACGAGCCGCAGTAGAGACAGGGCAAGTGTCGATTTGCCTGAACCCGATTCGCCGACGATGCCCAGGATCTCGCCACGGTGGAGATCGAACGAGACATTGTCCACCGCCCGGATCGTACCGTCCGGCGTTTCGTAAGAAGTGGTCAAGCTCCGCACGGCGAGTACAGGCAAACTCGCCGTGCGGTCCGGCTGTTCCTGCATACGAGTAGCCCTTGTTTCTGACCTAGCCGACCGGGTGGATCGACAGGTAGAAATCGCGCCGGTTGTTTGTTACCCGCGTTGATGTGTCGACGTTTTCAACTCGGTCCGTGCGCCAAAAGACGCTCCGATTGACCCACACCGTGCCAATGAAGGGATAACCGGTTTCCGCTACGAGACGCTGGATCTTCTGGAAGACCTCGGGCCGCTCCGCCGGGGACGCCGCGCTGAATTCCTCAAGCAGCGGCGGCAGTTCCGGTACCACCTCTTCCACAGGTGCCTGCCAGCCAACGCGAGGCAGGACGTACCGGATCGGGTTCGAGTACCACGATTGATCCGTCGCCGACAGATCGTAATCAGCCTTGAGGAAACGATCCAGCCATACAGCCTGCTCTACCGGGGCAAGCGTAATATTGATACCACACTCGGCCAGGGAAGCCTGGATCGTCTCGAAGATTACGTCTTCAAACGGGTTCCGGGTCGGGTAGAGGAACTCGACATCGATGCCGTTCGCATATCCGGCTTTGGCCAGCAACTCCTTGCACCCCTCTACATCGCGCTGGTAATTCGGTAGTTCCTCGATGGGCAGAGCATATTCCACGTAGGGATGGACTGTCGAGCCGGGCTCCGCCTCGCCTAGAAACGCGATCTGGGCCAGCGCCTCGCGATCTAGCGCTTTCGAGATGGCAAGTGGAATCTCCGGCGGCTCGGTCTTCCCTATTCGGCTAATGCTGATAAAGAAGCTCAGGGCCGGGAAGGACGCCTTCCCAATCCCGGGCTGGTCTGTGAGACTCTGTGATGTCGCAATCGACACCGGCTGAATCACGTCCACCTCACCCGCGTTGAGCGCTGCAACCTGCGAGGCATCTTCCTGGAACCAGCGGATGATCAGCCTATCCCAGTCCGGAAGGTCCTCAGGATTCCAGTACTCGCGGTTCACTTCCAGTACGAGTTCGTTGTTTGGTGAATACGAGACGAACCTGAACGGACCCGTACCAACGGGCGCAATCGCGTTCCGGTTCTCTGCTCCATACTCTCGATTAAGAATCGAAAAGCCGATCCCCGTCGGATCCCCAATCGTGTTGAGGAAGAAGTTGTCCGGCTGCGCGAGCGTGACCACGACGGTCTGATCGTCTGGTGCCTCCACCCCGACGATGTTCTGATAACGCTGCTGAACCATGGGAATCCCCTGAGTCTGACCACGTTCGAAGCTGTACACTACGTCGTCCGCCTGTAGGGGTTCGCCGTTGTGAAACTTCACATCCGGCCGCAGCGTGAACGTATAGGTGAGCCCGTCGTCAGAGACCTCCCACGACTCGGCCAAACGCGGGTGCACGTTGCCGGACGGATCGGTCCAGGCAAGCGTTTCCAGGACCGTTGACCATACCTGCGCGTGCCAGTCGAGGCCCGACGACATGATCGGATCAAAGGTTTCGGGCTCGATTGTCTCGGCGACGACGACTACTTTCTCAACCGGTTCTTTGGGAGGTGCCTCTACCTCGACGACGCGCGTTACCTCGACTTCTTTCTCGACGACGCGCGTTACCTCGACTTCTTTCTCGACAACCGTGGTCACTTCTCGTTCGACGACTGTCGTCGCCTGTACCTCGGTGGTCGCGGGCTGGCGGCCCGCGCAGGCGGCGAGCAGGCTCAGCAACAGGACCGCGGTCAACAGAATTAGTGCTCTCCTGGACACGGTTCTCCTCCTCGTATGTGGCTGGGATTTCTCGATCTCGACATGAGGCTGACAGTCATGCGAACGAGAGTTGGGGGGACATAGCAAGTCTCCTTTTCGTGAGCAGGTTATGCGGGATCATGCTCCCTTACAGCACGCGGAGCGCGTTGCAGAGTGCCGTCAGGATGAAGTCCGCCTGTCGGTGCGTCAGACACAGGGGTGGGGTAATGCGCAGCACATTGCTCGTGCTGGACACCACCACACCCTGAGCCAGCAGTTTCAGATACAGGTCTCTAATCTGGTCGGCAGAGATCGCATCCTGCGCCGTTCCCGTCTCGACCAGTTCAACGCCAATTGCCAGCCCCAGGCCGCGCACATCGCCTACATTCGGGTAATCCCGCCCGGCGCGTTGCAGAGCCCCAAGCAGGTAGGCTCCGATCTCCGCCGCGTTCTCTACAAGCTGTTCTTCCTCGAGTACCTGGAGTGTTGCGAGGCCGGCTGCGCAGGCCATCTGGTTTCCCCCGAACGTGCTTCCGTTGTGAGTGAGAGAGGCGATCGGGCCCTTGTTCATGAACTGCGCCGGGCCGCCGACGATGCCGATCGGGAACCCGGCCGCCAGGCCCTTGCCCATAAGTATCAGGTCTGGAACAACCTCCGAATGTTCGTAACACCACATCCGGCCGGTCCGCCCCGCGCCTGTCAGAATCTCGTCGTAGACAAGCAGAGCCCCTGTGCGGTCGCAGAAGTCTCTGATCTGTTGGAGAAACTCGGTCGAAAGCGGATACATTCCTCCCGCACCCTGCATGGGTTCGATGAAGACCGCAGCTGGAGGACCGGTCAGCACCTGGGAGGCGGCCGCGAGGCCAGCAGCGGATTTGGCAACCTGAAAGACACCAGGCAGGAGGGGCCCCATTCCCTCTCTCGGCACGCCTGGCGTCAACGAGAGCGCGCCAAACGTACGCCCGTGATATCCGTTATGAAAGGAGATGATCTCGTGACGGCCGGTCGCGGAACGCACGATTCTGATTGCCGCCTCAACTGCCTCGGTCCCAGAGTTATTCATGTGGAACACTTCAAACCTGGGATCGAGCGTCGCCCGAAGCGCTTCGAGGAACTCGACCCGGATCTCTGCAGCAAAATCGTAAAAGTGCGTCAATCTCTCAACCTGTTCGACCAGCTTCTTCTTGACGCGCGGGTGACCGTGACCGATATTCATCACGACCGTACCGGAGCAGGCGTCGAGCAGAAAATTGCCATCGGCATCCCGCACGATGCATCCCCTCCCGTCTACAATCGATAGCTGCGACCACACTGATGCCGCCGAGCCACCCGCTGCATAGATCGCGCTCTCCCGCACGCGGATGCCTTTCGAAGCGGGTCCCGGCACTTCCGTTACGAGGCGCGGCAGTTCGGGCATCTCCTCAGGAAGCGGGTCAAGCGTCATACGACCTCCTCTACGGCGAACGCATCAAACGGAACGAGCGCCTCAATAAGTCCCGGACGGCGATCCGCGACTGCCTCTTTGAGGGCATCCTCGAGTCCCTCCGGGCTTCCTACCCGGCGCGTGCGGGCCTCGAAGGCCGCGGCCACCTTGCAGAAATCGGGCTGGGCCAGGTCCACCCCGAAGCGACGACCCTCGCACATGTCATCCTGGGCGAGTGCGATCGTTCCATAGCTGTGATTGTTGAAAACGAGCAGGCAGACCGGCAGATCGTTCTCGACCGCCGTGCCGAGCTCTCCCAGTACGTAGAGGGCCCCGCCATCTCCTATGACCGCCAGAACAAACGCGTCCTTTCTCGCCGTCTGGACGCCCAGAGCGGCCGGATAGGCGTACCCGAGGGTTTGTGCGTTCCAAGGAACGAAGAACTGGCGGGCCGGCGAAAAGGTGAGGTCGCGCGCCAGGGCGATCTGGGACATCGTGACATCGACCACGACAGACGCATTGTTCTCGGGCAATGCCCGGTCAATGGCGGCGATCCATCGGTTCCTTGTGCCGGCGCCCCCATCGCACCGACTGCTCCGATCGTCGTGGTCCCGTCGGTTCGACACTTTCTTCATCTCCGGGAGAGAGTCGAGCAGCGCCTCAAGGAAATCGGCCGCGTCGGCCGCAATCGAGAGGGCCGGCGTGTAGTGCTTCCCAAATTCGGTGGGATCAATATCCACATGAATTAGCTGCCCTGGCAGTTCCAGCGAATTCTCTCCTGTCGTCGCCCATCCAAAGCTGGCTCCAATTGCCAGGATCACGTCTGCCCGGCTCAGCACCCGGCGGCTCTTGCGATTCAGCACCACGCCTCTATAGCCAGGCTTCCCCGTGTCCACGGCCGAAACCGCCGGAACCGTCGTCATATAGGGAAGACCGGTTGATTCCAGGAAGGAATCTAGCAGGTCTTCGGCGCGCGCTGCCAAGACGCCGGCGCCGACCAGTACCAGGGGGCGCTCCGCCTCCGACAACGATCTGACTACGGAAGATAGTTGCTGTGGGTCAGGCGCGCTCCGGTTCCACCCGTTCGAGGGCGCCCGAACCGGCCTGATGAAGGTGGATTCGGCCGAGCCCTCGAGCGCGCCACGGGAGAGTAGGCAGACACTCGGACGGCTGCGGCCAACCTTGCAGGCCGTCAGACTTTCACTTACGGTTTCGTAAACCTCTTCGGGGCTGTCCGCGACAAAAACGTGCGCCCCCGTCGACTGGGCCAATCCGCGCGCGTCATAAATCTCATGGGGGACGCCGGCCTGCCGCCGCGCCCGGGCCTCCGGGCCCAGGTCACTCGTGATGACGACGAGCGGAGAGGAGTCAGCCCAGGCCGTCACCAGCCCCGGCGTCGCCTGCGCCAAGCCCGGGCCGCCGGTGACCACGGCTACCCCTGGCTTACGCAAGCGGCGTGCATACCCGTCCGCCATGTAGGCGGCGTGCTGGTCACTTCGCGCCACAACCGTGCGAATTGTCCTGCTTTCACGCAGCCCG
Organism: Chloroflexota bacterium; assembly: GCA_003520455.1. The sequence continues at coordinate 20,747 of DOUV01000780.1, forward strand.
TCGTAGATTTCAATCACATGGGTAGCCGGAATGCCGAAAACCGTATTGATACCCCAGTCGTCGAGGGCCGCTACTGCCAGTTGACCACCGTTCATGGCTCGGACCTACTTCGGCTGCCGCATAGTGAGCAGATCGGACGGGTTCGTAATCATGCACTGCTCGAGGAGTGACTCGGGTACATCCCTATCTCGCGCGATCGCCAGGAAGCCGTCGACCAGATGCGCGAAGCCGGGTCCCCCTCGCTTACGCAGATGGCGTTTGAGACACAGATCGGAGCCGATCATAACTCCCTCCGCCACATCCTCCTCGTCAAGTGAAAGCAGAGTCTCGAGCCGTTGCAGATCCGTCGGCATCTGAGAACCCAACCGCTCGCTGTAATACTCGCAGCCGATCGCATCGAACTGGGCATACGCGCCCAGGCCCACGATGGCACGGACGAGGTTCCGATCAATATCCAGATCATCCAGGTGCCCGATGACGATTTGCTCCGGCCGCGCTCCATGGCTGGTGAGCGTGTTGATCTGATCCAGGGCGTTTCGGCCGAGATAGGTGTGGGTCGTAATCGAAACCCCTGTTTCCCGGCTCGCCCACGCGGCGGCTCGAAAGATGGCCTTCTCCGTGTCAGTCATGGGACCCTTGTAGGTCGCGACTTTGATAATGCCAGCTCTAATGTCTGTACCGCCGATTCCCTCGGTGATCTCTTTTATGAAGTGCTGGCAGATCTGCTCGTCGCTCATCTCGCAGATCTGCCGTGGAATGAGGGGCTCATGGTAGATGCCCGTAGCAGCCACGACGTGAACGCCCGTCGTCTCGGAAGCCAGTCGAAGAAGGTGGGGATCGCGCCCCATGCCGATCGGGGTCGTATCGACGAATGCGAAGCCACCTGCAGCCGCGAACTCCTGGAATTCCGGAAAGGTGTCTTCAAACTTCCAGGTCGCCTCGTCGTTCGCGTAGTACTCGTAGAACTCCCACTCTTCAAACTCGTTGCTAAGTAATGCCTGCAGGTGGCCGTGCGTATTCGTCCATCCCCAGGGACGGGAGGGCACATCTCCTCTCACCGTTCGGATAACGCCTTGACCGCCGGCTTTATCGTCCATCCTCGCCTCTCGCCTCATCACGTACCGCCGCAATCGCCTGACGCGCGAGTCTGACTCCTCGGCTCAATATCCTCTCCCGAGCCTCCGGCCGTGCATGGTCTTCGAAGGTGGCACACTCGACCGCGTTGTCTCGCTCCATTTCCTGCAGAAGGGACCAGTAATTGATACCACCATCTCCAATCGCGACCGGGATGTAGGTTCCGGTGTGGGAGTCACTCAAGGTTTCGCTGTCTCTGATCGATCCGTAGATCCCCTCTGAGAAGCGTCCTATGCCTTTCAAATGCGCATAGACGATGAAGTCCTTCAGGGTCCGGTAGGCATAGGGCCACGGCTCGATACCGGCACAGTACAGGTTGCCGGGGTCATAATTGATGCGCACCTGAGGGGCATCTAGAGCCGACATGAAGAGCGCCGTGAGATCCGGCTCGCGAACGGGATCCCGCTTGTGAGGGTCTTCATTCCGGAGATCGAAATGGTTTTCGAGTAAGAGCGTGATTCCTGTTTCGGCCGCCAGCTCGAGACAGGGTTCGAGCCGCCGGCGATACTGATCGCGGGTTTCTTTGAAGTCCCAGCGGGCGTTAAAGCCTGGATAGTGGATGACGTACTTTGCGCCGGTCTCAGTGGCGAGGTTGATGCAGCGGTTGATCTGAGCCTGTGATTTAGAAGGGTCATCTTCGAGCATCGGGCGCCATTTGGCCGTTGCATTCACGCAGACGATCCGGACGCCGTAGCCGGCGAGCGTTTCTGCTGCTTCCCAGAACCCATCGTTGTCGGGGTAGTAAACCAACTCGAGCCCATTGATGTCGTAACGCTGACATAGCTGCCCGAGTTCTTCATACGTCGGATGCCACCGGTTCCATGATGAATCTGCCGAGAAACACAGCTCCATTGTTGCCTCCAGACCTTTGTCCAAGTTAAGAACCGCGAGTACGGCTAACGGTTTTATACTGCCAGTACCCGCGCCGGATTGACGTGCGTCATCTGGTGTATGGTTTCTTCGTCGATGCCTTCCTGCCGGAGCAGGGGGAGGAAATTCTTGATCAGGTGGGGGAACCCCGTGCCACCATTCGTGATCAGGCGCGCGCGCGTCGCTACGTCGAGCGAGAGGAGTAAGCGTTCCGCGTGCCCCCTTCGAATCAGCTCAGCCAGGACTCTGGCTCTACGCGCATCCGTGTTGATCCACTCAATCCCGATCAGATCGAACTGGACGTAGGCTCCTGTAACCAGGACGCGTTCCAGTTCATCCATCTCCAGGGTGTTGTCGAGATGACCAAAGATGATGCGATCCGGCGGAACGCCCTCTTCGTCCAGGATCTCAAAGAAGCCGAGGGCCATGTGCGGCGGGGTATGGGTAGTCACCGCGAGGCCGGTCTCGCGATGGGCTCGAGCGGCGGCTCGAATGACCCTCTCTTCCACACCCTGGATCCACTGCTTGTCGATTCCGATTTCCCCGATGATTCCTGGCTTGATACCCGTATTTCCGATCCCGTTCTTGATCTCGTCGATCATGTATTTTGCCAGCTCGTTCGTGGGAGTCTTGTTCACGAATTCCGGGTAGTAGGGCTCTCGGTAAAAGCCGGTTCCCATGACGATGTGCACATCCGTCTCCTCGGACACGCGGCGCATCTTCTCGGGATGCCGACCGATATGCTCCAGCGTCAATTCCACGAGGGTGTCCCCCCCGGCGTCCTTGTAGAATTGAACCTCTTGGATCATCTGCGCCTCATCCGTGATGGGCATCGCCTGCCAGCGGTACTTCACCCAAGAGAGGTCGACAAAGAGGTGCTCATGAGGCTGCGTGTGACCAAGTTCGTCGGGCGAAACCGGTCCTCGGACCGTCATGACCTGCCTGGGCATTTTTGTCTCCTTGCTCCTGCGCTACCGTACAACAGGATCCCGTCGTGTTTCTCGAGATGTGTAAGCTCTTTAGAGGCTTCCGCCGCGATCCGCTGGACCGTGTGAGCGATATCCGGAACGCGTTCTAGCGTGATCCGCGTGCTCGGGCCTGAGGTACAGACAGAGGCGATAGGCGATCCGTCGTCTCTCAGAATTGGCACCGCAACACAGCGAAGGCCAATTTCAATTTCCTCGTCATCGAGAAAATAGCCGCGCTTGACCGATAGGGCCAGGAATTGTTCGAGTTCCGCCGGATCGCAGATGGTGTTCGGCGTTTGTTTGACCGGCTTGCACGTCTGGATGATCTGCTTCTGCTGTTCCGCGGGTAGGTAGGCCAGGAGGGCTCTTCCAATGGCGCTATCCCTAAGAGGCACTGCTCGACCGACAGGCGAGCCGACTCGAACCGCCTGCGGGCTCTGGACTTTGTCAATATAGATAGCTGTGTTGTCGCGACTGAGGATCGCGAGGTAGGCAGTTTCCTGAGTCTCATCGACGAGTTTGCTAAGGTATCGATGTATACGATCACGCAGAGGAACGTTTTGAAGCCAAAGCGAGCCCAGCTCGAGCAGCTTGAACCCAATATGGTACTTCTCAGTTACAGGGTCCTGCTCCAGAACACCCAGGTAGTTGAGAGTTGACACCAACCGGGACACGGAGCTCTTCGGCTTGCCGAGCTTGCGGCTCAACTCCCGAATCCCCAACTCGGTCGTCTCTGCGTCAAACATCTGAAGGAGTTCGAAGGCTGCCAGCACGGTTTTTGAGTAATCGTTGCTGGCATCATGGTTTTCGTTCGTATGCGCTGGCATGTTGTGAGCTTCCGATGGGGTAAGGGCGAAGATTCGTAGATCGAGCAATGAAAGACTACACCTTGAACGAATGAGACAGTGAGTGAACAATCAATGATGTCCCGGTAATCGGGACAGTGTCCCGATTATCACTCGATTCCTATAGTAGAGGCATTTAGTAGCCTTGTCAAGTCCAATTCTGGGTAGTCTGAGCTGCTGTAATGAACGACGTCCAAACCGAGGGAATAGCTGTTTGTTCAATGATCTCAACGGAGCCTCGTAAATGAAAGAAGTGCAGATGCACAAAATGCTACCGAATACGAGGCCACGTTGCTGAACGTCCAATCGGCAAGTTCCTACTCAATCTCAGTCCATAGTACTCGGTCAGCGAGCAAGGACCAGAGGCCAGGATCAGACGAAGATACGCTCCCACCCTTAGGCTCCATCGGTATGAAGATCCCCTCGCAAGGGACTCCCTCCATAGGGGACTAGCGAGGAGTACTCGCCTGCGCATCCCCCACGGGGGGACCCGCCGAGTGAGTTCGCCGGCGCCACAATGACGCCTTCAACGAGGCCACCACGACGACAGACCCGGCACCCATCCGAGACCCGGTGCCGGGAAGCCTCCTCGAACAACGCGCAAACAGAGAGCGTCGCGTTTTCCTGCCCCGGCGACCCGGTGTCTGGCTCCATGCCGGCGCTGTGGCTCTGTTTGTCCCCTATCGGTTCCAGGTTGAAGGTTCCATGCCGAAAGTTGGACAATGCTAGATACGCTGTCATTGCGCTGCAAGGCCCTGGCGCACCGCGGCCTCACCTTCAACCTATTAGCCTTGAACCGCCACCCGTCATCCCAACGTCCCCCCATAGTCCCCGCGCCATCGTCGCGCCAACGTCATCAAAGCGCCAGCGCAACGAAAAAGCCGGGCGATCAGCCCGGCCCTCGACGGTGTCCCCATCCGACTACTGGCTCCTGCCGGCTTCGAGCTTGGCGATCTCCCGCTGAAGCCACTCGACTACTTTCGAGTACTGAGCGATGGTCAGCTCCCTGTAGCTGGGCACGCGAAACGCCGCCTTGAGCTCGGCGTGGACCGCCTGACAGTTGTTACCGCCGCGATTCTGCCAGAGCCAGACCCCACGCGCATCCGCAGCAGACCTCAGGTCTCGCACCAACCCTTGGATGTCCGCCTGCTGTTCTGGCGTGATGGTCTCCCGGCTTGCCCCCCGCTGCTTTCGGCCGCATCCCGTTCCATCTCGCGCAAGGGCTGTGGAGTGTCCTCATGACGGCGTTCATCGGTGTGCTGTTGGGCCTGGCGCTCCTGCTCACCGAGAGCTTCTGGTTGCCCACTGGGCCATGAACAGCGCCCAGTTCACCCTCGCCTCCCCGCGTTCCGACCTCATCGGTGCGCAATACCATTTCTAACCCAAAGGCGGCTCTGAACAACCGCAACCTCGGCCGGAGCGCATCCAGGCCCCGGGAGTTCGTGCGAGGATCTGAACCCGGTAGGTGTGGCATCACCCTCACGCGGTCTACGGTACCTCGCCCTCAAGGATCCGCGAGAGTTTCCCAAGATCTATGTTGCCGCCCGACACCACGCAGACCACATTTCCACCACGAGCCTTGCGGGCAAGCGCCGCCGCGACCGGTGCCGCCCCTGCACCCTCCGCGATGATCTGGTTGCGCTGCGCCAGGAGGCGAATTGCTGTAGCGATCTCCTCGAGGGAGACAACCAGCGAGCCGGAAAGGAGCTGGCGGGCAAGTTCCCACATTTCCGGGAACAGCGACGGAGTGCCGATGCCGTCGACGAAAGTCGGAGTGTAGCCTACTTCCACTGGCCGGCCAGCGGCCAGTGACGGTGCCAGGGGCGCGGCCGTGTCAACCTCGCAGGCGTACACCTTCACCCCCGGTTTTAGCGCTCGTAGCGCTGAGGCAATACCGCAGCTCAGGCCGCCGCCCCCGAACGGGACGATCACCGCGTCCACGTCCGGGAGGTCTTCCACGATTTCCAGGCCAATGGTTCCGTTTCCGGCCATTACTGCCGCATCGCTGAACGCGTGGATAAACAGGCCCTTGAGCCCCTCAAGGCGACGCGAGCGAAACGCCTCGAGCCAGTCCGTGAAGGATACCTTCATGATGCGGGCGCCAAGACGCTCGATCGCCGCCAGTTTTGCGTTCGGGGCGGTCTCAGGCACCACCACCGTGCATCTCACACCGAGTTCAAGCGCATACCAGGCCACCCCTTGGGCCATGTTGCCGGCGCTCACCGTCCAGACCCCCTCGTCTAGCTGCCTGCGGTTGGCGAGCCGCATCGCGTTGCCGGCGCCGCGCAGCTTGAACGAGCCGATCGGCTGCAGGTTCTCCAATTTGAGGAAGATCTGCGCCGGGGTGTCATCGACATTGAGGCGGACCAGTGGCGTCCGCATCACGGTACCGGCGAGCCGCACCCGGGCGGCACGAATCTCGTCCAGTGGGATGGGGCTGTGTGCTTGCACGAAAATCACCTCCGAGATCAAGATCGACAGTCGGCCCAGGCACGGGGCGGAGCATCCTGAAGGCCGGGGGCTGGGCCGACTGCGTGCTACGACCCGGCAGACCGTTCACGATGCGGCTGGTAAGGAGCAACCGGCCCCGTCGGCCGCTCAAGACCCAAGGCTGCCGCACGCCGAGAATCTAAGCTTGACTTCTCGATTGATATACTTTACTATACGCGACAGGGGCTAGTATACCAGTAACCTCCTTTGTAGTCTACTACAAAACCGCCAGTTGTGTCCCTTGCTGGGGTAGCGGGTACTCATGGGAACCGTGTCGCGGCAATGGCGGAATTCGCTGCCCCAGTGTCTTTGACCCCAATTGCTGATTCAGCTGGTGCAAGCAGCACGGCTGGTGTCACGCTGCGCTCACGGTATTCCGTGCTGTGCCGGGTCGGGCGCCGCGCTGCCGTGCAGCGTGGGAGTATCTGGATTTTGGCGTATCGCTCACGTACCCGCAGGTGGCACGGCTCCGTTCTGGATGGAGACGGCCTCCGGTAGGCGAAACGGACGCGCATGGCGAACTTCACCACCAACGACTTGATGCCCATTCCGATGAGCGGGCACCTCAGCACGCTAAACCCGATGTCGAAGCAGGTCTACGACGAACTCCTGGAGGCGCTGATTACCTGGGAGCTGCATCCCGGCGATATTCTGATCGAGAGCCGACTCGCCGAGCGCTTCAACACGAGCCGGACGCCTATTCGTGAGGCACTGAAGGTGCTGGCTGGGGAAGGCTTCTTGAAGGTTATCCCACGCACGGGCTATGTCGTGTGTCCGGTGACCTTCGAGGACGTGCACGAGGTTGCCTACATGCGGCAGATCCTGGAACCTGAGGCTGCTGCCCTGACAGCGAGCCGGATAGAGCTTGAAAGCGTACAGGCGACCCTCAACGAGTTGGAGCGGATCACGAAGGAGCTGGCGGCTGCCAGCACAAGGGGTCAGGAACGCATTGACCCGCGCGATATCTACAACTATAACACCCACTTTCACCTCTCGATTGCCCACGCGTCCGGCATACGCCGCCTCGCTGGAGCCATCGACGTACTCCTAAAAGAGGAGGCGCGCGTCATGTTCCGCGACAGGACGGTGAAGGACGCGCCGTTCGTGACCGGCGAGCACCTGGCACTCCTGGAGGTCATTCGCGCGGGCAACCCAGATCGAGCCAGACTGGCGATGAAGGCCCACGTGGAGGGCAACCGCGGGCGGCTCCTTGAATCGTTGTTGAGCAGTCGCAGTACCACACTGATCAGCCTGTAGTTCGCCGCGGCGCCGGCGCTCACGCCGCAGTGGGATACCACTCCGGCCAGGCTTGCTCAGCGAAGGTTTGTGGGGGTGACGTGCGCCTCGGAGACCGGTGTTCGTGACTGTACGCAGTTCAGCCGACACTTGGGAGGGGATTGATGCGCGAAGAACGTGCCGTTCTTGAGGAACTCCTGATCCGGCGTTTATCCCGCCGTCAGGTCGTCAAGGGACTCGCCGCCAGTGGGCTTGGCCTTGCCGGGCTGGCCGCCTGCCGGCCGGCAGGGCCATCACCCGTCGCGGGTCCGACAGCCTCGCCCCAGGCGGCTGTCGCCGTCGAGGGCGATACCCTCGTCGTGGGCCTCAACTCTGATGTCCCGCCGCTCGATCCGCACCGGACGCTCGGCTGGACCACGATGCTCGTCATGCTCACGATGGGTGAGCAGCTCGTCGGGGCCGATTTGACGTCAGGTGGGGTCGGTACCCCACCCCTGATTCCGGTGCTGGCCGAGAACTATGAGGTGTCGCCGGACGGGAAAGAGTACACCTTCCAGCTCCGCAAGGGGGTGAAGTTCCACGACGGTTCGCCGTTCAACGCAGCCGCCGTGGAGTTCAATATCCGGCGCCAGTGGGACAAGAGCTTCGAGTTCTACTATGAGCCAGCCGCGCGCACCAGCTTCTACAACTACCAGTACCTCGAGAAGATCGAGACCCCTGACGAACACACCGTCCGGTTGACTCTCAAGCAACCCTGGGGCGAGTTCCTGCGGATGAACTCGCAGAGCTGGGGCCAGCAGTTCATGCTCAGCCCGGAGCACGTCAAGAAGGCTGGCAACGACGCGGTCGGGGAGGCCCCGGTGATGACTGGCCCGTTCCGCTTTGTCGAGCGGGTGCCGGGCGAGCGTATCGTCGTCGAGCGCAACCCGGACTACTGGGGCACACCCGCGAGAGCAGCGAAGATCATCTTCCGGCCAATGGCCGAGGTGGCCGCGCGGGTCGCCGCTCAACTCGCCGGGGATATCGACATCGCCCAGTATCCGATTCCCTGGGACAACAAGGCGCAGTTCGAAGGCGCCAACATGAAAATCTCCACCTGCGACGGACCCTACATGGCGTACATCTCCCTCAACCACAAGGACCCGATCATCGCCAAGAAGGAAGTGCGCCAGGCGATCAACATGGCGATCGACAAGGCGGGGTTGAGCCGCGCTCTCCACGGCGAGTGGGCCCGGCCGGCCAACTCGATTCTCCCTGCCTCCTCGCCCTCCTACGATCCCGACTTTCCAGGCTACGCCTACGACCCGCAGGCGGCGCGCGAGCTCCTCGCCAAGGCGGGCCACGCCGATGGCTTCTCCACGCAGATCATGATCAGCGAGGTCTGGCAGGACGTCGCCGTGTGGATCCAGCGCAACCTGAAAGAGATCGGCATCGACGTGACCCTCAACAAGCTCGATTTCGCGACCTTCGGGGGGAAGTGGGCCGCCGGCCTCGAGGAACCCAACGGCATGACGCTGGCGTCCTGGGGCATGACCGCTGACTACTGGATCGATCTCGTCTCGCGCTCGACCCGTTGGCCGCCCGATGGGGTGAACAACGGCTGGTACGCCAACCCCGAGGTCGATGAGCTTCTAGACAAGGCGGTTGCCGCCACCGATTTCGAGACCCGCCGCGACGATTACCGCCAGGTCGGCAAGCTCTTGCACGAGGACGCGGCCTTTGTGCCAGTCTTCTACTACAAGCAGCCCGTCGCCCTGTCGCCGAGGATCCGCGGGTTCGTGCGCGCCGACGAGGACTGGTTCCAACTCGCGACGGTTTATCTAGAGTAGGAGGAGCGGAGGTGCTTGTCGACGGACACGCCCACCTGCTCGATCCGGGCAGCCCCTTCAGCGAACACATGAACGGCGACCCAGACCTGCTCCTGCATATGCTGGACGACGCCGGGTTCGACCGCGCCGTGGTCTTCGCCGTTGCGCCGCACGTGAGCAACGACTTCGTCGCTGACGCCTGCCGGCAGCACCCCGACCGCTTCGTCGGCTTCGCCTCCGTCGATCCAAACGCCAGAGTGTATTCCGACCCGCTGCTCGCCGCCACCCAGCTCGAGGACCTCCTGACGCGTTTCCCTTTCAAGGGACTCAAGCTGCACCCGCGGATTCAGGGCTTCTCGATCAGCGACCCGCGGCACACGGCTTTCTTCCAGCGGGTCGTCGCGCTCGGGCTCCCCGTGCTGATCGACTGCATCAGCCAGCCCAGGAGCCTGGTCCCGCTGGCAGACAATCTGCCCTTCGAGGTCGACCGGCTGCTCAGGGCGGTTCCCGGGCTCAAGATCATCCTCGCGCATATGGGTGGCCACCGCGTGCTAGACGCCTACTGCGTCGCGCTCGCCCATCCGCACGTCTACCTGGATCTCTCATGGGTGATACATCTCTATCAAGGGAGCTCGGTAGAGCAAGATATCAAGTTCGTCGTCAAGAAGTTGGCACCGATGCGGCGGATCGTCTTCGGCACCGACTTCCCAATCTTCAACCGCGAGAAGACACTCCCGATTCGCTACAGCCGCGATTTGTGTATGAACATGTTCACTGAGATTGAGCTCGACCAGGGGGAGGTCGCCGGCATTATGGGCGACACCATCGCTGACTTGCTGGGTCTTCATTAAAGACCCGGCGCGCACCGGGGACGCCATGGCGCCCTGGGTGCGTCGGATCGAGCGCGAGACCAGGAGAGTGGGAGTATGCGACTTCAGGAAATGAAGTGGACTGAGGTCAAACAATACCTCGAGCACAACGACCTCATCCTCGTGCCGGTGGGGGCCACCGAACAGCACGGCACGCACCTGCCGCTTGGGACCGACAGCTATGAGAGCATCGGCTGGGCAGAGACCGCCGCCGAGCGCACCGGTACCCTCGTGACGCCCCCACTTTGGTTTGGCTGGTCGCCTCATCACATGAGCTACCCGGGGACCATCACGCTCTCGGCGCAAACGCTCACCAGCGTCGTCTACGAGGTCTGTGTGAGCCTGGTCTACCACGGTTTCAAGAAGGTCATCGTTGTAAACGGTCACCGCGAGACCAACCTCCCACCCTTGAAGATCGCCGCCACCCGGGTCGCGCACGAGACCGGCGCCCTGGTCGCCGTGGTCGATCCCGGCTACATGGGAGGGCCGGTCGGCCGGGAGATGCGGCGCACCGCTACGGGTGGCGTGGGGCACGCCGATGAGTTGGAAACCTCCATGATCCTCCATCTCCAGGGACAGCACCTGGTCGACATGGAGGAGGCGACGCGGCGCGATTTGCAAAGGCCGCGCGGGGCAGATGTCTCGGTTGAAGCCGATCACGTCTACCGGCCCTTGACCGGGCCCGAGCTCTCGGCCCTCACGGAGCCCGCGGGCGCGCTTGGGGATCCCTCGGGGGCCAGCGCCGACGAGGGGCAACGGTACCACCAGGCACTGGTTCAAAGTCTCGCCGAGTTCATCGAGCAGATTCGCCACCAACCCGTGGACATCAAGGCACCACCTGTCCCGGTGTAGCGCCTGTCGGATCGGCAGGCCTGCAAACCGAAAGGGGGGAGTATGACCGTTCAGCGAGGCTGGCGAGAACGGATCGAGGATTGGAGATTACCGGTTCCCGATTTCGAGATCGACCCGGCGACGACCGCCCTCGTCATTGTCGACATGCAGCATACGTGCGCGCATGCGCGGTGGGGCCTTGGAAGACTCTTCAGAACCGTGGACCCGGAGCGGGCCGACTACTACTTCTCCAGGGTCGAGCGGGTTGTCGTACCCAACACGCAGCGGCTGCTGGAGTTCTTCCGGAGTCGCGGCCTCCGGGTGATGTTCCTCGCCTTGGGACCGATTCTGGAAGACGGCAGTGATCTTTCACCGAACTTCCGGCGGCGCTACCAGCAGGAGGAGGAAGCTCTGGGCTTCCGGGTGACGTTTCCCCGCGGGACGCCAGGCTATGCTATCCTGCCGGAGATCGCGCCCCGCGACGATGAGTTGGTCATCAACAAGACCGCCAACAGCGCCTTCAACTCCTCCGATATCGACAGGCTGTTGCGCCATCTCGGCATCCACTCCCTCATCGTGACCGGCGTGGGAACCGACGTCTGCGTCGAGACGACAGCGCGTGACGCCATCGATCGCGGGTACAACTGTATCATCGTCGAGGATGCGTGCGCCACACTGGACGAGGAGTCGCACGAGGCCTCCCTGCTCGCCTTCGCCAAATGGTTCGGGAAGGTCGCTAACACCGATGAGGTTCTCGCCCTCCTCGATCGGGAGTCCGCGGGGGAGCCGTGACACCCCTGGGCAATCTGCTGTGGGCTGAGCACGTGGGGAAGTGAGCGGACGAGATGGTGCGTCTGGTTGTACGAAGACTCCTCCTTGGCGTTTTCATTCTCTTCGGCGTCTCTCTCTTCGTCTTCATCCTGCTTTATCTTGCCCCGGGCGACCCGGCCCAGGCGATTGCCGGGCCGTACGCCTCACAGCAGGTCGTCGAAGCTTTCCGCGAACGATACGGGTTGAACGATCCGCTCCCTGTCCAGTATCTGCGCTGGCTGGGTCGGGTCGTGCGCGGCGATCTCGGCAATTCGCCGACGCTCGGAACCCCGATTGGGCCGCTCGTGCTTTCGCGCTTCCGCAACACGTTGATCCTCGCCGGCAGCAGCTTGACGATGGCGATCCTCGCGGGGCTTGCCATCGGCGTCGCCGCCGGAACGCATTCTCGCTCGGTCCTCGACCGCCTGCTGATGGGAATCTCGCTCTTCTTCGCCAACATCCCCGAGTACCTGCTCGCCCTCGTCCTGGTCTACCTCCTGGCCCTCCAACTCCAGCTGCTGCCGGCAAGCGGGATGCAGGATCTGCGCAACCCGGGCGGCCTCCCAGATCTGTTGGCGCACTTGATTCTCCCGAGTACCGCCGTCGCGCTCGGGCCGATGGTCATCATCGCGCGTATGACTCGCGGTAGCATCCTTGAAGTGTCGCAAGCCGACTACGTCACGATGGCGCGCGCAACCGGTATCTCCAACTGGAAAGTGACACTCGAGTACATCCTCTTGAACGCACTCCCCGCGATCCTGAGCGTCATCGGCCTCCAGGTCGGCACGCTGCTCGGCGGAGCCATCTTCGCGGAGATCGTCTTTTCCTGGCCCGGCCTGGGGCAGCAGTTGTTCAATGCCGTGGTCGCGAGGGATATTCCGACTGTCCAAGCGGCCACGTTGGTGGTGGCCACATCGTTCGTCCTCGTCAATCTCCTGACCGATCTGGCGGTTCTGGGGATCAACCCTCGGATGCGGCACAGCTAGGTCGCACGGGTTGTGTTCTCTGAGGTAGAGCGGATGGAATCGACCGAGCTCTCGACGAGCACCTCCGCCGCAAGAAATGCCGCAGACCAGGCGGCACCCCGTTCGCGGTTGGCTGTCTTTGCCGGCGATCGGCCCGCCCTCCTCGGTGCCTGCTTTCTCGCGCTGGTCATCCTGGGGAGTCTGGCGGCGCCCCTCGTCAGCCCATATGATCCGGCGCGCGGCTTCGACACCCTGCGGCTCGCCCCGCCTTTGAGCCCAGACCACCTGCTCGGGACGGACGTCCAGGGTCGGGATGTGCTGAGCCGGATCATCTGGGGCGGCCGTGTCTCGCTCTTCATCGCCCTCACACCCGCACTCCTGGCCTTCCCCGTCGCTCTCAGCCTGGGGCTCCTGGCCGGTTACTTCGGCCAGTGGGTCGATCAGATCATCATGCGGAGCCTTGACATTCTATTTGCATTCCCGATGGTGCTTCTTGCAATCGCCATCGGTGGGGCACTCGGGCCAGGCTTGAGGACGGAGATTCTTGCGATTGGGATCGTGCTCGTCCCCTACCTGACACGCGTGGTCTATAGCGTGACTCAGACACTCAGGACAACTGAGTTCGTGGATGCCGCCAGGGCTGTGGGAGCGAACGATTTCGAGATCGTCGTCTGGGAGCTCATGCCGAACGTGGTCCCGGCGCTTCTGATCTACACGACAAGTCTTCTCGGGCGGATCATTATCGTGGCGGCCGGGCTCAGCTTCTTCGGTCTCGGTCCTCCGCCCCCGACACCGGATTGGGGCGTGATGATCAACGAGAATCGTGCGGTGCTGGCACAGGCACCGGCGGCCTCCATTTTCCCTGGCCTCATGGTCGCGCTCGTCTCGCTGGCGTTCAACTTCATCGGTGATGGGCTGCGCGAGATGCTCGACCCCTATCGCCAGGGGTGAGATGTCCCCTGATCGTAGCGGTGACTCCGTGGCAACCAGGGGCTTGCTCGGAGCGGGCGCAGGGAAGGCAAGATATCGGTGGATCCGACTCTCATAACGGTGCGCGACTTGCGGACCTATTTCTTCTTCCCAGGCGGGCGCACCGTCCGGGCGGTCGATGGTGTCGACTTTGAGATCCGGCGCGGGGAAGTACTCGGTTTGGTCGGGGAGTCGGGGAGCGGCAAGAGTATGACGGCTCGGTCAATCATCCGGCTTCTCGATCCCCGCGCGCGAATTGCCAGTGGCGAGATTCTCTTTGGCAATCGCGATCTCCGGCTCGTGTCGGAGCGCGAGATGCGACGGATCCGGGGTCAGCGAATCGCAATGGTCTTCCAGGACCCGACAACGGCGCTGAACCCGGTCACAAGCATCGGGCGGCAGGTCGCCAACGCCCTGACGGCGCACCGCCGCCTGGAGCGGGCTGCGGTCCGCGCCGAGTCCGTCCGCTTGCTCGA